>JBEKVL010001069.1:0-2306 GCA_049514055.1 Tepidisphaeraceae bacterium
CGCGGAACTGACCGCCGCCCAATACCAGCATCCGCAGACTCAGGCCATAATGATCTTCGAAATGGCATGATCTCTGCCGAGATAAGTGCCAACTCCGTTTCCGATGAGATCAGGAAGTCTGAGATTGAGCATCCCTTGCCGCGTGGTGTGCGCCCGCGTCTCAATGGTGTCTGTGAACGCCCCCATGACTTACAGTTCAGGCCGTAACCAGCCCAATGCAACAGCATTCCGGCCCGGCATTTCATCGTGCCGTAATCATGGGCCGGTTTCCAACTACACTCCAGCGAGCCGCTATGCCGATATCCATAGCGGCCGTGCTGTTCTTATCGGAACTGCCGGATGAACAAACGATGACGTCGCTCGCTCGAACATCAGCATGTCACGCGGCAAAGCCGCCGGCGAGACACGCTCAAACTTGGACGCTGAACGCGACGCAATTCGGACACTCATGGAAACCCGCGCCGGAAATATTGTCGTCCGAGTCGCGTTCATGTGGATGTCTGCGGATTTAGTCCGATTCTGCCCAACGAAGTGCCGGGCCAACTCGTTGTGTCAGCAGGAAGTAGAGTAGTTCTCCCCGCGCCTTGTGGCGGATCATCTGGCTAGGCTGGAATTTACGAGACCGAAATGTCCATGCTCCGCAGCCCATTCACATCCTTCGTCAACCTCGTCGGCATGGCCCCACGAGACCAGGAAGCACGGCTGCGCAGCCTCAGTGGCGCCGATCGGGTCCGCTCTTGGAACCGTCGCGAACTGCTGCACGAGATCTTTGAATCCCGCGTCGACGCCAACCCCGCTGCCATCGCCGTCGAATGCGAAGGTCGCCGCCTTACCTACCTCGACCTCGACCGCCGGGCCAACCAGCTTTCCCATCTTCTCAGATCCCGCAGTATCGGGGCCGGTTCCACGGTCGCCCTGCTTCTGCCGCGATCCGAACTGGTCTACATCGTCCTCCTTGGCATTCTCAAGTCCGGCGCGGCCTATCTGCCCATCGACCCGGACTATCCGGCCGAGCGCGTCGGCCACATCCTTGCGGATGCCAAGCCCGCCGCGATCATTACCTCCGCCGGCCTTGCCCCCAGGTGCGCCGGCCACGACCCTATCGTTCTCCAACTCGACGCCGATTCACATCTCCTGGATCTGCAACCGACCCATCGTCTCACTCGCCAGCAGACCGAGTGCCACCCGGAAGACCTCTGCTACATCATCTACACGTCCGGCTCGACCGGCCGGCCCAAGGGCGTGCAGATCGAACACCGCTCCGCCTGCAATCTCGTCCGCGCCGAGATGGAGATCTTCTGCGTCCAGCCGGCCGACCGCGTCTTCCAGGGCTTCTCCGTCGCTTTCGACGCCTCCGTCGAGGAACTCTGGCTTGCCTTTGCCTCCGGCGCCACCCTCGTCGCCGGGACGGTCGAACTCATGCACGCCGGCCCGGACCTCGCCCGGCGCATGGCCGAGTTGCATATTACCGTTCTGTCCTGCGTGCCGACGCTGCTGTCGATTCTCGAAGGCGATATCCCCTCGCTTCGGCTGCTGATTCTCGGCGGCGAAGCCTGCCAGGCCGATCTGGTCCGTCGCTGGAGCCGCCCCGGCCGGCGGATGGTCAACACCTACGGCCCGACCGAAACCACCGTCATCGCCACCTTCGGCGATCTGACGCCCGATGACAAAGTCACCCTCGGCCGGCCGGTTCCAAACTACCGTGTCTATATCCTCGACGACAAACTCGCTCCCTGCGACGTCGGTCAGACCGGCGAAATCTGCATCGGCGGTGTCGGCGTCGCCCGCGGCTACGTCAACCGCGACGACCTCACCGCCGAACGCTTCCTCTCCGACCCGTTCATTGCCTCTGAGATTTCAAATCTCAGATTTCAAATTCCAAATCCTGCCCGCATATACCGCACCGGCGACCTCGGCCGCTGGCTGCCCGATGGCCGCATCGAATTCCTCGGCCGGGCCGATAGCCAGGTCAAACTCCGCGGCTTCCGCATCGAACTCTCCGAGATCGAATCGGTCCTGCTGCAACATCCCGAGGTCCGCGCCGCCAGCGTCTGCGTTCGCAATGACGACGGCGCCGCCGAGTACCTCGCCGGCTATGTCGTCCCGCGCAACGGCCACTTCGACGAGAACCAGCTTCGCACCTTCGTCCGCCAGAGCCTCCCCGCCTACATGGTTCCGGCCCTGGTCGAACGAGTCGCCGCGCTGCCGACCCAGCCCAGCGGCAAAGTCGACCGTTCACGCCTGCCAAAACCCGCCCCGCGCAAAACGAACCCGACCGCCGCCACCCCAACCGAAGCCCGCCTGCT
>JBEKVL010001070.1:0-2305 GCA_049514055.1 Tepidisphaeraceae bacterium
GACTCAACAACGGGCTCACAGGCACCAATGTACTGCGGCCACTGGTGGCGGCCCCGCCAGGAAAGTTCATCTTTCATTCTATGCGGGTGGGCCGAAGGCCCATGACGACTCAACATGACGATCGGGGCGATGTGGTGCCGTGCTGTCTACTTCGGCCGCAATTCCGGCGGGATATATGGCGTGCCGGCCGGTTGCGTGGCGGGCGCCTTGAGGATCACGGGCGGTACTCCGGGCACGCTCCGTGTCGTCGCAGTGCCGGTCTCGTTAGGCGGCGTTGCGCCCTCGCGCGTGGCGGCGGCGCGGGCGGTGTATTGCCGGGCGAGCCGCTCGGCCATCTTGTGTTGCTCGGCCGCCTTCTCGAAGACGGGCGGCAACTTGGGCTGCAGGTCCATCACCTTCTGGAACAACGCCATGGCCTCGGGATAGTGTGCCTGGGAAAGCTCGGTCTCGCCGCGCTCGAACAGCCGGTCGGGCGATTCGGCATCCGAAGTAAACAGCCGCGGGCTCAACAGCAGCAGCACGACGATGTGCAGCAGCAGCGCCAGGGCGATCATTTTCCAGATCAGGCCCGTGTTGGCCAGCGGCCGCAGCAACACACGCCCGGTGGCCGAAGCGACCGTCTTGGATTGTTCTTCGCTCAAAACAGTTCTCCTCGAGATCGACGACAGACAGGAATGTCTGTCCTACTTTCGTGCATCGCGTACGTGCATCAGACTGTAGAGCACCAGGTTCGTGCCCATCTGGAACGCCTGCTCGACGGTCCCGCGTTTCTTGCCGAGGTCGACCACGGCCCAGGCGCTGCCCATGTCGCCGGGACTGAAGAAGACCATCAGCCGGCCATCGTCGGCGAAGATCCCGCGGGCGTCGGGCGAGCCGTGCTCGCGATAGATCGGACAGCCGCGCGGCAGCTTATACGGCATGTAGCGTCCGCGATAGACCTCGTGGTCGTGTTCGATCGCGCGCATCCGCCGGCCGGGGAGAACCTGGCCGATGAACGTGGTAAAGCGCGCCTCAAAGTCGCCGCCGCTGGAATCGGCCACCAGCATCCCGCCGCCCAGCAGGTAATCGCGGAGATTCTTGATGTCAATATCCGTTGCGGCGATGTGGCTGGTGCCCGTCATGAACAGCATCGACGGCATGTACGCCCCGCGATGGTGAGCCAGTTCGGCCAGCGTGATTGTCTCCTGCTGGTTGGCCACGGGGATGTTGGCGACGAGTTTGACTTCGCGCAGCAGGGCCGGCAGCGCCCGCGGATTGGCCGCCCAGTCGCCACCGGTGTATTTGACGCGATAGAGCCAGAGCTTGGCGCCGATGCGCGTGCCCCAGGGCGAACCGGCGGCGGTGGGTCCGGTGCCCTCGCCCTGGGCGAGGCCCAGCGGGCCGCCGTCGCCGGAGCCGACGCTGTCGAGCGTGGCCGCGAGTTCGGATGCGGCATTAAGTTCCACTTCGCCATGGTCGCGGCTCTTGAGCAGTTGCAGCAGGCCGTCGCGGCTGATGCGTTGCATGTACTGCATTCGCCCGCGTTCGGCCTGGCGGCGGGCGGCCGCGCTCTCGGGAATGGTGCGTGCCTTCACAATCGCCTGCCTGGATTGATCGGTGCCGCCGAGGGTTCCGTCGGGTTTTCCCCTGGCGATGCGGTCGCCGCTGCCGCCGGGGATGCCGAGCGGCCGGTCGTGGCGGCATCCGCCGATCTGGAGAAGTGACGGCGCGACCAGGGCGAGGTGAAGGCAAAAGGCCGCGCTGATGCAGGTCCAGAGGCGGCGGTTGATTCCCGGCCGGAAGACGGGCCTGGGCGGGGTGTTGGAAGGGGCGTGCAATGCACCGCTGGCGAGTGGCCAGATCAACCCGCCGAGGGCGGCGACGACGAAGATGGCCTTGCTGAGCGTGAGCCAGTGCATGATGGGACTCTGTTTGCCTGCCCATTGTGGCTACCTCGGGAAAAGGGTGGGTGTTGAACGTTCTTGTGAGTCAGTGGTCCGTGGTCAGTGGTCGGTAGCCGGGACATGGTTGGGTTCGTTCTTCAACGCATTTGTTCTATTGATAACTGCGTGCCGGGGCGGGGGGGGCGGAAGATGCAAAAAGCTGTGTTAGGGTGCCATTGCGGGGTGGCTTGGCGCAAGTGCTTGATTGTGATTTGGTTGTGGAGTTTTGGTGCGTGTGGGTAGGCGGAAAAAGCGCCCCCTAAGCGGGCGTGGTTCAAATCGAGGCGGTTCTGGGTGACAGAGTGTAGCCGATCGCCGTGACGGCGGGAGACGTCGCAAGCCAAGACTGGGATGGGTTGGGAGCGGACCTCAGTTCTGCGAGA
>JBEKVL010001071.1:0-2304 GCA_049514055.1 Tepidisphaeraceae bacterium
GTGGCGTCGCTCCCTAGCGTGCTGCTCTCTGCCATCCCGACCGAGACGCTGCTCGATATCCGTGCCAAGGTCGTAGCAGGGGACCTGCTCGGGGCAAGGGCGGTACTCGTCAAGTACAGCGAGGATCAGCCGAGAGACGAACACGGCGAGTGGACCAGCGGTAGCGGTCCGACGTACACGGGCGCGCTCGGCAAGGTCGTTGATAGCTGGGTCGAGGGGAGCGTCAACATTCGGCAGGCCCTCTCCACAGGGCGTGCGGTATCCGGGGATCCCAAGTCGCTCAGTGAGGGGAAGGCCGTCGTTGCCGCCGTCGCCGAGCACGGGACGAGCACGCCGGACCTGTATCGCGGTGTCTGCCGTTCCGGCGAGGATCCGCACGAACTCGACGGGCTGGCGGCATTGAAGCCCGGTGACACCTTCAACGGCAACGTGGCCTCGTGGTCGTCGGACAAGGAGATCGCCAAGGACTTCGGCGGCCTGTTCGGGGAGCCGCGATTTCTCATTCGGCTAGAGGCGGGAGCGCACGGGCTCGACCTTGGCACCCACGCGGTGATGGGGCAGAAAGAGTGGATCACGGACGGACGCTTCGAGGTCGTGAGCGTCGATCGGAACGTCAAGGGTGGCGTCCAGAACCGGTGGGGGGACGCGCGCACGCCGATGCGAGCGACGGTCATCACGATCCGGCAGAGCGCGGTGTTCGATGCGCCATCTCAGTTCGGTGGGACGAAGGCGGCCAAGGAACGCCTGCCGTGGCCCGATGAGTTCGACTCGGCGCTAGAAGTCGCCTTCGACCAGCGCATGGCATCGCCTGACGCACAGACTGATGCTCTCCATGAACAACGAGCCACGAAGTACAGCGAAGACCAACCCCGCGACGAGAGGGGGCGGTTCGGAGAAGGTGGTGGCGGAGCCCGTTCCGATATTCAGCCTGGCCCCAGCACGTATGACCGGTACGGCACAACTGCTACTGAGGCCAAGTTCAACGACCTGACCGTGGCGCGCATCGGTTCGCCGGAGCGTGCTGACCTGTCGCCTATGCGTAGCGCGTCTATGGAGAGTCGCGCCGCGATGAAGGATCAAGTGGCACGGCAAGTTGGGGATCGTCTGGACCGATCTGTGGTTGAGGCATCGCCGCTGTATCAGTCGCGAGGGCTAACTGCTGGCGACGCTCGCGGGCACCCTGAATACACCCCCGGCGAATCCATGGCGGCCTTCCTGCACAGTCAGTGGGCCGACTCCTCTGGCGATCACAACCCTGTGGCGCTTGCGGTGCAGATGGCTGCCAATGAGGAGTTCGGCCTAAAGGGCACAGCCGAACCCGCAAGCGTCTACGGTGCTACGGGATGGCGGTCGGCGGTCGAAGTTACCTACCAGGACAACCGTGACGTTCTGCGTGCCTACGTCCGGGCTGAGTACGACAACACGCAGGAATACCTCCGCGCCAACGGCATTCAGGAGGTCGAGCTGTTCAGGGGCATCGCGCGCGGGAATGCAAGCCTGGCGCCTGTCAGTGAGGGCCAGATCCAGTCCAACCCTCTCTCGTCATGGTCGCTGTCGGCCTCCGTGGCGCACGGCTTCGGAAGCGATGCCACCACTCCGGGCAGATTCCCGTATGTGCTGAGCGCTGTTGTGCCAGCCGATCGCGTCTTCTCGACAGCCCTTACTGGCGCCGGTTGCCTGCCCGAGTCGGAGGTCATAGTCCTAGGTGGCACCGATCACGTGACGTTCAAGAGGACTGACCGGTGATCAACATCGACGCTGTCATCGCCGATGCCGACTGGCCGAAGCGCACTCCCGACAGGCTCTCTGACCTGATCGCGCCCGACCCGAACGCGCAGGCCGCTGCGCTGCACGAACAGCGGGCACAGAAGTATTCCCCTGATCAACCGAGAGACGAGCGGGGGCGATTCGGAGAGACGGGTGGGGGTAGTCTGACCGCCGAACAGACGGCAGCCATCAGGGGATGGACAGGCGGTGATAGTTACCGCCACATTCAGGTGAATCCTGGTTCCGCCGAGGCCAAGATGTTCGCCTCGGCCATGGCTGCATCGCCGCCGGTATCGGGTGTGGTCTATCGCGGTATTGAGTCCAAAGACGAGACAGGGCGGCGATTGCTGGGGGCTGATCAGGCGGCCAAGGTCTGGTCTGGCAGGGTCGGCCAGTCGGTTGAGTTTCATGAGCCGGTGTCCACGTCCACAGACGAACACGTGGCGGCTGGCTTCGGGCATGTGCTGCTAGAGATCGAACAGACTGGTGCGGCACGGGACATCGCCGCAATCAGCGACCATCCCGACGAGAAGGAAG
>JBEKVL010001072.1:0-2300 GCA_049514055.1 Tepidisphaeraceae bacterium
CAGGAGGATGCGGTCCTGGGGCGCAAGAAGGGAGGCGGCTTCCCAACAGCCCTTGAGGATGGCGTTCGGCGCCTTGTCGCCGCCCATGACATCCACTGCTGCTCGCACGAAGAGACTCCTTTGCTGATTTCCGGGAACGTCGCGTCAACGACCGCGCAGGCAACGACCCCAGCGGAGCGTGCCTGAGCCGAAACCCACGGACTGCCGGCCGACCGAGTCGCTTAGTCTGCCGCTTCCTGCTCGATCTGCAAAGCCAGTTTGGGGTTCACATACCCGCAGTTTTCGCAGGCCACGTGGGGTAGCTTCGGCGAGGCGCACTGAGGACACCGCACATAATGGGCGGGCTTGAGCGCATGGTGCGAGCGGCGTTTACGTTTCCGCTGCTTGCTTATCTTCTGTACCGGTTGCATGTCCTGCTCCTCTAAGACCTTGCGACGCTCATGCCTCGCATGAAAGACAAAAAGTATCGGCGGGTTCACTCACCCGCCGAATCGATAGGGGGGATAAGCTATGGATTCCGATGGAGTCTGTCAAGCCTTTGCAGAACCATCGCAAAATGCCCAGTGCGTCCGGGAAGGCCACGATGGAGTGTGAGGTGTTCTCGTCAGTGAGGGGGGGCGTGAAGCAGATCAGCAGCGAGAGTAGCCAGGAGTGGTGTGCGCGGCTCACACCGGCAACAACAGCACGACCGCATGCGCCGCGATGGCTTGGCCACGGCCAATGGCGTCGCAGGCTTCGTTGGTGCCGGCTTTGATGTTCACGGGCGCGCTGATCAGCGATTCCAGACGCTGCTTCATGGCCGGCTTGAACGGCTTGAGCCTGGGGTATTCGGCCAGGACGGTGATGTCGGCATTGCCGACACGATAGCCGGCCGCGCGGACGAGTTGCAGGGCGTGATTGAGGAATATCGTGGAGTCGGCGGCCTTCCACTTTGGGTCGGAGGGCGGAAACAGTTCACCGATATCGCCCTGGCCAATGGCGCCGAGAAGGGCATCAACCAAGGCGTGGATGACCACGTCGCCGTCGGAGTGGGCGATGGGCGAGAGGCCGGTGGCGACCTCGACGCCGGCGAGGATGAGCCGGCCGGTCGGTTGCAGGCGGTGGATGTCGTAGCCGTGGCCTATCTTCATGGGAAACCCGAATACCGAAATCCGAATGACCAATCAGATCCGAATGACGAAGGATCAAACACCGCAGTTGCTGGTCATCGGGTATTCGTCATTCGAGATTCACCCGTCATGCGAATTTCGAGTTTCGTCATTTCCGTCCGTTACGATAGCTTGCTCAGAAACTCCGCGATCCGGTCGATGCCGCGATCGATTTCCTTCATGCTGGTCGCGAAGCTGAGGCGGACGTGGGTCTCGAAACCGCTGTCGTTGCCGGGGACGACGGCCACGTGCGCCTGTTCCAGCAGGGCGCTGGCGAACGTAACTGCGTCGGTGATCTTGGTGTTGCCGGCCTGCTTGCCCAGGTAGGCGCCGATGTTGGGGAAGCAGTAGAACGCGCCCTGCGGCTTGACACAGGTGACCCTGGGCAGGGCATTGAGCCGGGCGTGCATGTGGTGCATGCGTTTTTCGAACTCATCGCGCATGGCCTTGATCGATTCGGCACCGCGCGGGTCGGTCAGGGCGGCGATGGCCGCCTGCTGGGTGAAGCTGGTAATGTGGCTGGTCATCTGGCTTTGCAGCTTATTGATGGCGTCGATGACGTTCTTGGGGCCGCCGATGTAGCCGATGCGCCAGCCGGTCATGGCGAAGGTCTTGCTGTGGCAGTTGAACGTAAGCGTCCGGTCAACCAGCCGCGGATCGAGCGAGGCGAAGGCGACGAACTTCAGGCCATCGTAAACGAGCTTTTCGTAGATCTCGTCGGAGAAGACGACGAGCTTGGGGTGTTTGACGATGACGTCGGCCAGGGCCTTGAGTTCTTCCGGCGTGTAGCCGTGGCCGGCCGGGTTCGAGGGGGAATTGAGAATGAGGACCTTGGACTTGGGACCAATGGCGGCCTCGAGCTGGGCCGGCGTGATCTTGAATCCGTTCTTCTCTTCGCCGGGTATGATCTTGTTGATGCCGCCGGCCAGTTTCACCTGCTCGGGATAGCTGACCCAGTACGGTGAGGGGATGAGAACTTCGTCACCCGGATTAATGACGGCCATGAACGCCATGTATAGGCAGTGCTTGCCGCCGGCGCCGGTAGTGATGTTTTCGGGTTTGTAGGGCAGGCCGTTTTCCTTCTGAAACTTGTCGGCGATGGCGACCTTGAGGTCGGGGATGCAGGGTGTGGGCGTGTACTTGGTCGCGCCC
>JBEKVL010001073.1:0-2300 GCA_049514055.1 Tepidisphaeraceae bacterium
GAACTCGACACCCGTGGCCCCAGAGGCAAGCCGGCCACTCTCGGTGATCTGTTCCGGGTGGTCCGACGGCACGTAGATCAGGGCGGTCGCATTGCCCGGGATCTCAATCTCCATAGTCAGCCGGTCATCTTCGCGACGCCAGTTGCTGACGATCGGCCCGCGAACGGAATTGTAGGTGCATTTCACCCACGTCAGATCCTTCACGAGCTGCGGCCGGATCACGATGCGGTCAAACCCGGCCGCGTCCGGAGCCGGCTGGATGCCGCCGAGCCATTGATAGAACCACTGGCTGACCGATCCGAACATCGGGTGGTTCAGGGAGTAGGTGCTGTCGCTCCCTTTCCAGTGTTCCCACAGCGTCGTCGCTCCGTTCTCCAGCATGTAGCCCCAGCCGGGGAACGTTTTCTGGCTGACAATGGCCCAGGCCAGATCCGCGTGACCCTCGCGCGACAGCACATCCAGCATGAACTTCGTGCCGTATATGCCCGTGGAAAGATGCTGCTCGAGCGGGCCGCGGATGTCGTCCAGCAGCACTTTCAAAGCCGCCGGCCGCTGCTTATTCGGGACAAGGTCCAGGTAAAGAGCGAAAGCCTGGCTGGCTTGGGTGCCGGGGCCGACTTTGCCGGTGGCGGGGTCGAGGAACTTGCCCCGGTAGGCCGCCGCAATGTCCAACGATAGCCGATGGTACTTCGCTGCCTCTTCATTATGTCCCAGGATGTCGGCCAGTTCGCCGACCGTGCGTGCGGCCGCGGCATACAGGGGCGTTACCATCGCCGGCGCAGGAGCATCACCGAGACCTTCGTGGTCGCTCAGCCCGTCCTTGATGATGAACTCGGGGTTCTGCGCGGCGACCAGATCCAGCCAGCGCCTGGTCGCCTCATACTGCTCCTCGATCAACTGCCGGTTACCGTAATACTGGTACAGTTGCCGCTGCAACAGCGGGTGAACCATGGCCCAGGCGACACCGCAGTACTGAATGCCCACAAATGGTGCCGTATCGGTGAGCATGCCATCGGCCAGGGCGCTGTCGCCCCAATCGCGTGTTGCCTTGGCGTAGAAGGCCTCCATGTCATAGTTCATCATGAACGCTTCGCTGGTGACGGCGAGGTCGGCGCCGTAGCCGAAACGCTCGCGGTGGGGGCAATCCGACTGCACGCTGAAGATATTGCTCAGGAAAGTCCAGTCGCAGATTTCCTGGATGCGGTTGAGCTGGTCGTTGGAACAGGTGAAGGAGCCGACCCGGGCAACGTCGGAGTTCAGACGCAGGCCGGTGATCATGTCGGGCGAAGGTTTGCCGGGATACCCGGTGACTTCGACGTAGCGGAAGGCGCGGAAGGTGAACCGCGGCGTGTAGCTCGCCGTTGCCCCGCCGGCGGCGATGTAGGTGTCGCTCTGCCAGGCAATCGCCGGCGAACCCGGCCCGCCGACGTTCTCTTCCTTGGCACCGGCTTCCTTGGCCTTGCGCGTGCCCTTGATCTGGCCGCAGACGCTGGTCATGGGGTTGAGCGTGCCATCCTTGTTGAGCAGTTCCCCATAACGCAGGGTGATTTTCGTTCCAGCGGCCACGGCCACGTTGAGCCTTGCCCAGCCGGCGAAATTCTGGCCCAGGTCGAAAATGTACACACTCGGGGTGGGCTCGGTCAGGTTGACCGGGTTGATCGTGGCGGTGGCCCGAATGGGAGGTTGAGACTGCGACCGAAGCGTGCCAACGGGCTCGGCGGCATCGGTCGCCTGCCGCCACGCGGCATCGGCAAAGCCCGGTCGATCCCAGCCCGGCGTTTCCTTGCCCGCGTCGTAGATTTCGCCAAGGTAGATGCTGTTGAAGCGGATCGGGCCTTCGCCCACCTTCCAACTAGTGTCGCTGATGATCCGATCCGCCGTGCCATCCGCGAATTCCACTTCTAGTTGGGCGATGAACCGCGGCCGGCCGATCGGCAAATGCTCTCGCAGATTCAAGTGGCCCCACATCCGCAGAGGCAGCGGATTATACCAACCGTTGCCAAGTGTAACGCCCAGGCAGTTGTCACCCTGGCGAAGTTGGTCCGTCACATCGTAAGTGCTGTACAGAACCCGTTGCGAGTACCGCGTCCAGCCGGGATCCAGCACATGATCACCCACGCGCTGGCCGTTGAGGCTGGCTTCATAGTAACCCAGGCCGCTGATGAAAAGCCGCGCGCGGGAGATCTTCTTTGCCAGGGTAAACTCCCTGCGGAACTGGGGTGCGGGATCCTCCTTATAGAGATCCTCATCCTTCTGCGGGTTGCTCTTGCCGTCGTTGATCCAGCGGGCTTTCCAGTCCT
>JBEKVL010001074.1:0-2296 GCA_049514055.1 Tepidisphaeraceae bacterium
CGGGGCGGCGAATCAAGTCGGCCGCCGCGGCCGCGTCGAGGCAGACGGGTGTGGCCGCTACGCCGCAGAACATCTGCGGGCAGACCGGGCCGCAATAGTACAGCGGCGATCGGCCGGCCAGCCAGCCGGTGGTGCCGGCGCCGGACGGATCGGCCGTATGCCAGGTCTGTTGCGAGGCGAAATGCGACCGGCTCGGGCTGGGACAACCAACACCCCGGAAGATCGCGAGCTTGCCGTTGTGGAACAACTCGGCCATCTCAGGCATGGAGGGATGCAGGCCGGTGTCGCCGCTGAGCTTGAGGACTTGCGACGGCGGAATCGCCAGTGTCGGCCGGGCCTGGTGGTAGGCGGGATCGGCATAGGGGATGACGGTGTTGAGGCCGTCGTTACCGCCATTGAGTTCGATGATTACCAGCGCCCGCGCGGCTTTCGCGGTGCTCGTCGAGGCGGCGAATCCGTGCGATGTGCTCAAACCCACTGCCAGCGCCCCTGCGCCGGCCCGAATGAAATTCCGACGGCTGATGGCCATGCTCCGGCTCCTCTCGTGTTGTGCCCGTGAGTATAAGGACTCGTCAGCGGATACGCACGCGGAAATCCGGCGTTGAGGATCGAGGCGTGTGGCCGTGGGTCCTGGCAATCGGCAACTGTAGCCGCGATGGGTCATCGCGGCGGGGGGACCGCGATCGGCGATCGCGGCTACAGGCGGCCATTCAAACACCCGCTACTTCACCGATATGTGCAGGTGTTTTGAGAGGAAGATGACCAGCCAGATCAGGAAAGGAACGGCCGCGCAGACGACTATCAGGCGGTGCCGTTGCCAGTTGCCCCTCCAGTGGACAACCGGCTGCAAACGGGCGGCCCGGCCGGTGATCTTCACCTCGTCCGGGTGGTCCAGATCGTGTTTCATGTCCCGGGCCGAGGCGTAGCGCTCGCCCAGCGGGCGCGCCATGGCGTGCAGGATGATCTCCTCGACCGTCTCGGGAACATCGGGATTCGCCGCCCGCGGGGCCACCGGGTCGCCATTGAGCCGGGCGTTCATTATCAGCAGGGGATTGTCACCCTCGAACGGCGGCTTGCCCGTGACCATCTCGTATACGATGGCGCCCAGACTATATATATCCGTCCGCGCATCGCCGCGTTTGCCCTTCACCTGTTCCGGCGCCATGTAGTCCGGCGTGCCCATCGCGGGCTGGAAACCGCCGAACGTCAGCCGCCGCGCGCCTTCGAGCTTGGCGATGCCGAAATCCATGATGCGGATGCTGCCGTCGGTGCAGATCATCACGTTGTCCGGCTTGAGATCGCGATGCACGACATCGTGATTGTGAAGGTAATCCAGCGCCTCGCAGATGCGCGAGGCGATACGCAGCGAGTCGGCCACCGGCATCGGCTTGATCGCCCGCATGAGCTGGCCGAGAGTCTGGCCCTCGAGGTACTCCATGACCAGGTACGGGCGGCTGCGGTCGTCCGCGTCGATGGGCTCGACGTGCAGGATATAGGGGTGGTTGAGCTTGGAGCCGATCTCCTGCTCGCGCTGAAATCGCGAGAAAAAGCCGGGGTCGCTTTCGTACTTCATGAACGGCAGCTTCATGGCCACCGTACGCTTTTCCTTGAGATCGGTGCATTTGAAGATCGAGGCCATGCCGCTCGTGCTGATCAGCTCGTCGATGCGGAACCGGCCGTCGAGAACCTGGCCAACCTGTATTTCGTCGCTCATACGTTCCGGTGCCTTTCGATAAACGGGCAAACCACGATAGTAGTCCACCTGCTCGGTGATATCGACGCGGACAACCTGCACGGAAAGATTGTCCCCGGCCTCGCGGCGAACGGCCAGATCGATGAGCTGTTTACATGCTTCCTCGGGCTGGTTCCTGGTCACGGCGTCGTAGACTTCGCCTTCGTTGAGCGTCGAGTACAGGCCATCGCAGCAGAGCACCAGCAGGTCGCCGACGCGGACGGTGGTTGTGGAATAGTCCGGCCGGATGAACGGATCCTGGCCGACGCAACGCGTGAGAACGGAGCGCAGTTCGCTGTTGGCGGCCTCCTGCACGGTGATCAGCCCGAGCTTGAGCTGCACGCCGGCATAGGAATGGTCGTTGGTGATCCGGCGCAGGCGGCCCTGCTGCACGATGTACACCCGGCAGTCGCCGACATGCCCGATGTAGACCCGGTCGTCGCGGAAGATGCAGATGGTCAACGTGGTGGCCATTCGCTTGCCCGTCTTGTCGCGGCGGGCCATGCCGCCGTCGTAGACGGCGAGATTGGCGGCCTTGAACATCTCCCACAGCAGTGTGTTGGG
>JBEKVL010001075.1:0-2289 GCA_049514055.1 Tepidisphaeraceae bacterium
GCTCGAGCATCGTATCCGCAATTGAGGCACAGCCCGTACTTACGCCGCTGCCGCAGAATCCAAAGATGCCACCGACGCATAACCGGTAACCAGGCCAGAGGCACAAACAACGCCCAATGCGGCACGACAACGCAGCGATACCACCAGCGATTACCAGGTGACTGCTGACTGGCGGGCGACTGACCGCGGTTTCCTTGCAGGGCGAATCCGCCCCGGTTCCAGCGTGGAACCGGCTGGAATCCCGATGCTCCGCCCGTCGCCATTGCCGCCGAGGCCAGTTGCGGCCCGGGCGAGCGGTTGAAGATGATCTCGGTCGGTTCGCCGCCGTACCAGTCACAGTGCTGCACATCGGCTTCCGTGTGCAACCAGAAAAGCCCACCCCGCCACGATCCGATCAGGTTCCGGCCGTCGCGGCCTTCGGATGGCGGCGGGGCAGGTTTGTAGGTGTAGTACCCAGCCTCGTCACACCGCCAGAAGCTGCGCACGAACAGCACTGCCACGCCGATGGCCAGGATGGCGCACGACCAGACAAAGGCGTGACGCAAGCAGGTTGTGATGCGGGCGATCATGGCAGTTGTAATTCCCTGACGGACTGCGTGGCGCAGTGGTCCGCAGATTGCCGATATCATAATGGATCGGCGTGCCTGCGTAGATGTCTGGCGGCCGGAAATGGGAACCCGTCGCAGCGACATCGCATTTAGTGCTGCCGGTGCCCTCACTGGCAGGTTCGTGCGTCGGCTTTCCGCCAGTGAGGGCACTGGCGGCACTTTGTTGGTCCGTGATGCAACCGGTGCTCGGCGTCGTCTTTAAGGTGGACAGGCCGCGCGCGTTCGGCCAGAATTACCTGCCGGGAATGGATTCATTGCAGGAGGATGATCTTGATTCAAACGAATCGTCTGCGGAACCGACGCCGGAATCGCTGCATGTTTCAGGCCATTGAGACGCTCGAAGCACGCCAACTGCTGGCCAGCCCGGTGATCGACGCGGTGGCCGATCAGACCGTGTTCACGGGCAAGTCGCTGATTCTGCCATTGACGGCCTCCGACGCCGACGGCGGGCGGCTCACCTGGACCATAACTTCCAGCGACCCGGCCATCGTGCCGGTGCTGCACACGGGCAACCCGTTCATGGAGATGTCGGTGGCCGGGCAGGGAGACATGATCTTCGAGATGCTGCGCGACGTGGCGCCGAACGCGGCCGGCATCATCGGCGGGCTGGCGCAGGCGGGGTTCTACGACGGCCTGACGTTCCACCGGGTGATCCCGGGCTTCATGATCCAGGGCGGCGACCCGGCCGGCGACGGGACAGGCGGGCCGGGATTTCAGTTCGACGACGAGTTCAATGCGAACGCGATCTTCACCGGCAACTACCAGCTTGCCATGGCCAAGAGTGCCGACGACACCAACGGCTCACAGTTCTTCATCACCACCAGCCAGCCGCGATGGCTGGATTTCCAACACACCATCTTCGGGCAGCTTGTGCGGGGCGGGAGCGTGGTCGATGCCATTTCGGCGGTTCCGACGGATACCAACAACAAGCCTCTAAGCCCTGTGGTCATCACCTCGGCGCGGTATGTCGATGATCTGACCGATGCGGTCATCACCCTGGAGGCGACCAGCGCGCTCGCCAGTCCGGCCACGATCACCCTTACGGCGACGGACGAGCAGGGCCACCATACGGTGCGGACGTTTGCGGTCAGCACAGCCGCCGATACGACCGATACACCGCCGTGGTTCGGGCCGATTGCCAATCCCGTGACACCGGTTGACACGCCCGTCACCATCCCGCTGCCGGTCAACGATCTGGAGGGCAGCCCCTATGCGTACAGCGGGTATTTTTTCGATCAGGCCAGCGCCGACGCCACGTCCAGCGGGCAGTTTGTCGGGAACTCGCTGGTGATCACTCCCAATGCCGGCTACACCGGCCCGATCAGCGTGGTGGTCGAAGTCACTCAGGACAACACCAACTACGACGACCAGACGATCCACATCTCCGTTGGAGATCAGGCGATAACGCCGACCGCCGGCATGCTGAACGCCGTCGCGGGTACGGGCGGGACATTCACCGCCGCGACTTTCACCGATCCCGACCCCAGCGCCAGCGTGGCCGACTACAGCGGGGCCGTCGTCAACTGGGGCGATGGCAACCTCACCAGCAGCGCCACGATCACCATGCCCGGCGCCGGGCAGTTCGCCATCTCGGGCGCGCATACGTATGCCCATGGCGGCGTCTATCCGGTGATCGTCACCATTACCAGCACGCTCGGGCAGGTCGTAAACGTGACCGGAT
>JBEKVL010001076.1:0-2285 GCA_049514055.1 Tepidisphaeraceae bacterium
CCGTTGGCGTCCAGGGCCGCGCCCGTGGCCCAGTCCGTGCCGCCGAAGTCGAGGGTCAGCTTGCCATTGCCGTCGAAGCTGGTGTCCAGCGATCCTGATGACGTGAAGCGGGCGATGGCCACGTTGCCGTCGGCCGCGCCGACAAGGGTGATGTTCCCCGGGGAATCGAGGGTCATTTCGCTCACGCTCACGCCGCCGCTGCCCATGGTCACCACCTCCTTGCCGCCGGAACCGAAGGTCGTGTCCAGTGTACCATCGGGGTTGAGGCGAATCACGCAGAATTTCATAAACCAAGCCAATCACCTTGACATTGATCCTGACCCGTTTTCAGCCGCCTACACATTAAACGGATATCGCGAGTGTTTCTTACGCGCATTTCGCGAAATCCCCGCGGATTCGATCGATGTGCATTCGTATGCGCTGTAATCGGCGCGACGCCGCGTGCCGGTAGATGGGTCTGGTGCGCTATCCTACAGGACGCGATGGGTGAAACGGCAGGCAAGAATGTCCGACGTACGACAGGCGGGAATGCCTGTCCCGCCGTTTTCCCATCAACTTAACGGTGGCGGACCCTTCCACTGGGCGAGGTTTTTCCGTAATATCCCGGCCAACCAGAAGGAAGGAAACACTATGAAGATTCTCGTGGCTGACAAACTCGCGGAAGAAGGACTCGAGTTCATCAAGCAGTCCGGCATGGAGTACGACGTCAAGGTCGGTCTGAAGGAGCCCGAACTGGCGGCCGAAGTGCCGAATTATGAGGGGTTGGTGGTTCGCTCGGGCGCCAAGGTGACGGCCAAGGTGCTGGAGAATCCCGGCAAACTGCGGGTGATTGCCCGGGCGGGTGTGGGCGTGGACAACATCGACCTGCCGGCATCCACGGCCAAGGGGATCCTGGTGCTGAATACGGCCGCCGCTTCGACGCTGTCGACGGCGGAGCACGCCTGGGCGCTGCTGATGTCGCTGGCCCGCAAGATTCCCGCGGCCGACGCGCACGTCCGCTCCGGCCCGGCGAAGTGGGAGAAGACCAAGTATGAAGGCACGCAACTGGCCGGCAAGACGATCGGCGTGGTGGGGCTGGGGCGGATCGGGCAGACCGTGGCGACGCGGGCACTGGCGTTTGAGATGAACGTGCTGGGGTTCGACCCGTTTGTCACGACGCCGACCGTGCTGGATGGGCGGGTGAAGATGGTGCGCGATTTCGACGAATTCCTGGGCCAGATCGACATCATCACGTTCCACGTTCCCGGCGGCGAGAGCACCAGGCACCTGCTCAGCCGCGACCGCCTGTTCGGCAAGTGCCGGAAGAACCTGCTGGTGATCAACGACTCGCGCGGCGAAGTGGTCGATGAGTTCGCCCTGGCCGACGCGCTTAAGGAAGGCAAGATCGCGGGTGCGGGCATCGACGTCTACGCCAAGGAACCGCCGCCGGCCGGCCATCCGCTGTTTGCCATCCCCAACGCCGTGCTGACCTGCCACCTGGGCGCCAGCACCGAAGAGGCCCAGAACGCGGTGTCGGTGCAGGCATGCGAAGCGGTGGTGGCGTATCTCAAGACCGGCGAGATCCGCGGCGCGGTCAACGCGGGCGGCATCTAGCTCGACCTCCCGGCCGACGAAGTTCCCTTTGTCGATCTGGCCCGCCGCATCGGCATGCTGCTCTCGGGGTTATGCACGAGCGGGATCAAGGCCATCACCATTCGCGGCTCGGGCCAGCGCACGCAGAAGAACCTCGGCACGCTCGCCCGGCTGGCGACGGCGGAAGTGCTGCGGCCGCATTTCACGAGTCCGGTGAACGTGATCAACGTCGAACATCTGGCCAAGGAACGCGGCATCGACCTCGTGAAGGTTTCGGAGAATGCCCCGCCGTTCGGCCTGGTGGGCGACATCCTGGGCGTGCGCGTGGAGACGGCGGATGGCAACAGCCATCGGATCCTGGGCACGGTCTACGCGGACGGCCTGCCGCGGCTGCTGCGTCTGGACAACTACGCGATGGACATGATTCCCGAAGGGAACATGGTGATCATCCAGAACAAGGACATGCCGGGCGTGATCGGCTTCGTAGGCACGACCTTCGGCAACGCCAGCGTCAACATCGCGGACATGGTGATCAGCCGCGATTTTGCGGCCGACGGCACCGCCACGGCACTGATGGTCATCAAGACCGACAGCCAGCCGACGGCGGCGCTGCTGACGGCACTCAAGGCCAAGCAGAACATCCTGCACGTGGTATCGGTGACGGTGCCGCCGCGGAACAAGTAGCGGACTCGATCATCGATCGCGGGTACAAA
>JBEKVL010001077.1:0-2284 GCA_049514055.1 Tepidisphaeraceae bacterium
AGCCTGCTGAGTTCCTCTTGAGGATTGATGTTCTCCATGCCCACCGTGCCTATCGTACACCTTCCGTGGAATCCGCTCCTATACATTGCGGAATGCGCCGGCATTTCGTTAAGCTGGCGACATGCCCAGATGTCTCGGTCCGATTCTGTTCTTTTTCGCCATCGTTGCGCCGGCGGCCGATTGGCCGCAGTGGCTCGGCCCCAACCGCGATGGAAAATCCGCGGAGACGGGCCTCCTGGATTCGTGGCCCAAGGGCGGACCGCGTCTTCTTTGGAAGGCGCAGGATCTGGGCGAGGGCTTTTCCGGGCCTGCCGTCGCCGGCGATCGTCTTTACATTCAAGGCCAGCAGGGTGGACAGCAGTTGGTCATGGCCTACGACGTGCATACCGGCAAGCAGATTTGGAAAACACCGGCCGGCAAGCCCTACAGCGAGGAGCACGGGAATGGTCCTCGGAGTACGCCTACGGTGAACGGCGCGCGCCTGTATGCCTTGTCCGCCGATGGCACGCTGGTGTGCCTCGAAACCGCCGCCGGCAAGCGCGTTTGGGAGCTGAACCTGGTGGAGCGCTTCAGCGGCCGGCCGCCGAACTGGGGCTACACCGAATCGCCGCTGGTGGATGGCGACCGCCTCATCGTCACGCCCGGCGGGCCCGCAGCGGCTGTCGTGGCGCTGAATAAGAACACGGGCGACCTCCTCTGGAAGTCGCAGAACGACCGGCCCGGCTATTCCTCGGCGATTGCGTTCGATATCGGCGGCACGCACGCCCTGGCCCTGCTCACCGCGGAGGCTGCCATCGGGCTGGACGCCAAGGATGGCGCGCTGCTGTGGCGCTACCCCCGGGTCGCCAACCGGACCGCCAACATTGCCACACCCATCGCTCACGACGGCTACGTGTTTTTTTCCACCGATTACGGCACCGGTTGCGTGCTGCTCAAGCCCACCCCGGACGGCAAGACCGCCGAGGTCTATTTCAACCGGGACATGCGCAACCACTACACCACTTCGGTGCTGGTGGGGGACTACCTGTATGGGTTTTCGAGCGAAATCCTCACCGCCATGGAGTTCAAGACGGGGAAGGTGGCGTGGAAGGATCGCAGCGTCGGCAAAGGCAATTGCATTTATGCCGACCAGCACCTCTATTGCATGGGCGAGGACGGCGCGGTCGGGTTGATCGAGGCCACACCCGCCGCCTACAAGGAAGTCTCGCGGTTTGAGATCACGCGCGGCGCCTTCAACACGTGGACCCCGCCGGCAATCGCCAATGGCCAGCTCTACCTGCGGGAGCAGACCAATCTTTACTGCTACAACGTCAAGCGGTAACCGATAGGCGCCCACTCGGCGCGCCCGCCGAAGTTCTTCCTTCGCGGCAGCGATAACCCTCGACCTGGATTGGTTCCCGATCCTCCCGGTGACGGAGCCACGCCGGATCGCGTTCAGGCCGAAGCCATCTTTTGAATCTTGATGCCGCCGATGCCCACCCGCAAATACACCCGTTTGGCCGGCGCCGGTCCTGGTTGCATGAACCGTTCGCTTTCCAGGTGAGCGGTGTGGTAGTTCCCGGCGAAGTCGGAGTAGACATCGCCGAAACGGCACCGGGCGTCAAATGCGTATGGCCCGGCGGCCGGCAGTTGCATCACGATGTCGCCAGTTCGCACGTAGGCGTCGATGTCGCCGGCGACATCATAGACCAAAACGTCACCGCTCGAGTGGCGCAAAACCAGCTTGGAATCGCGCGGCACGCGGATGCGGTACTCTATTTGAACGTCGGGCCGGCGGTGCGCCACTCCAGCCCAGAACCCGCGCGGCGGGAAGGCGGTGTGGATCGCGAGCTCGGTTGCGCTCTTGCGCTCGGCCGTCACCTTGATGGCGCTCAATTGGCGCTTGGCGAGATCCTGCTCCTGGGGCGTGTCCGTGCGATAGGTGGAACGTATGACGGTAATTTCGACTTCCGCGCGATCCCAGCCTTCGATATTCAGCTCGCCCACCGAGCCAGTCACCTGAATGGTGCCGCCCGGAGCAAACTGCACGCGCTCCGTGGTGACGACAGGCATGTCCGGCTTGGGCGGTTTGGCCACCAGCGGTAGGCAGATGGCGATGGCAATCGCAGCCAGTCTTCGAGTCATTTCGAACCCTCCCGGCTATTATGATCGCACGCTTAGGCGACCCTGCGGCCCTCTCAGGCCAGCAATTCCTGAGCGCGCAGCACCCTGTCGTGTACCCGCACGCCATGGGGACGGTCGACGGCGAACCGGATCTTCCCCGCCTTCTTGGCGCTGCTCTGGG
>JBEKVL010001078.1:0-2284 GCA_049514055.1 Tepidisphaeraceae bacterium
TGCGGCGGCCAATGCAAGCGTAGTCCAAGTTGCCAGGAATGTCTGAAGCATGGTCCTTCCTCTACGGATCGTCTTGGTCAACCAGTTTCCAAAAGTTTGAGGCTTGGCCCGCAAAGCATGGCCCACTTCTTGATTTCACGGCCGACATGGCCATAGCCGGCCATCCAGTGGTGTCCGATGCCTTCGCTGGCGATCCAGTCGATGATCTGCGGCGTCGGCTGCGGGAAGCGGACGCGGAGCGGGTTGCCACGAAAGACCATCTCCGTCGAGATCGCCTCGCCTTCGAGCAAGGCCAATTGATAACCATCACCGCACGGCAATAGGCTGACCAGCGTTACCGGGCCGGGCTTGGCAGGAAACAGGGCACAAACCCCCTGATCCATCAACCGTACCGGGCTGAGCGTGATGTCCTGCTGTCGTTCCGCCAGGCTGAAGGAGCCCGAGCCGCAGTGCGTGAACACGACCGTGCCGTCGTCCAGCGGCTCGAGCCAGTCGGCGTTGTGCGTCGGCTGGCCAGTCAGGCGGGCCAGGAGCAGTTGCCCCACCGCGCCGTTCACGTCGCCTTCACAGCCGAGCACGATCCCCTCGTCGGCCAGCAGCGAGGCCGCCAGACACACGCGGCCCATGAGGTGCGGATAGCAGCCGATGGTCAGGGCGTCCAGTCCGTGCCGCTCGATCAGCTCCTTGATACCGGCATGAACTTTGAGCGAGGCGAGGCCGTCCTTCGCAGGCACTTTGCAGGCGCCGCTGCGGCGGACGACCGCTTGCCACTGTGGCTGCACCTGCTCATCGGAGATCTCGGCAACCCGGGCCAGCAGCAGCGGCATGTCCAAGGGAACGACACGGGGACCGATCGCCTTCTTCAATCCGATCTCATTGGCCGAGACCTCCGTCATGCCGGCCACGCGATAGCCGCCGAATCCCACGCGGGCGATGCGCATCTGTTTTTTGAGTGCCGCCGCCCGCAGGAAAGCCAGGGCTTGCTCCCGCGCGGGAGCATCGCCGGCCGGCCCGTAAACGCACTGGCAGGGCACGCCCAGTTGTTTCAGGCAAGCCGTCAACTGCTGGACACCGCACAGCGCGCCGGTCTCCATGCCCGGAAGCGCCCAGAGCAAGACCGGGATACTGCACTCCTCCAGCAAGTCGAGAACCAGGTAATCCTCGAACCAACTGGCCGCGGCCAGCGCAACGGCGTGGACGTGTTGCTCGGCCAGGCTGCGCCCGGCGGCCACGGACTTGTCGGGCGTATCGACTGCACCAAGGCCGACCACGTCGCAGCCTGCTTGAGCGAGCACCCGTGACAAGTCCTGGGCGGCCTGTGGCGCACGATCCGCACCCACTTCCAGCGGACTGCAAAGCGAACCCGTGGCGACCCGAGGAACCAACGATTGCGGCGGCATTATCATCGACTCATCCTCCTTTCGCTTCCAGCCCAAGGCGCCTCCGCGCCGTCAAAGCCCTTGACACTGTTTCCACGTTTCGATCATTTGCTGAACGCCGGGCCACGGTGTGTCCGGGAAAAGGGCGTCCACCGGGTGCAAGATGAAGCGGTTGGTCGGCCCGAGCAGGTTGATTGCCCGGCGAACTTCATCGCTAATCCGATCCGATTCACCGGATTTCAGGCTCAGTGCATTCGTGCCGCCGGCCAGCGTCATGCGATCGGCCAGGAGATCCCGTGCCTTTTCCAGCGTGATCCTGTCCTGGATCGGATCGAGAAAGTACAGCAGGTCCACGCCCGCGTCGGCCAGGCGCGGCCCGAGCCGTTCCACGCCCGTGGTCATGACATAGGCGAACTTCTTGTGTTGCCGATGGGCCAGGTCGGCAAGCTGGGCGACGTACGGAAACACAAACTGGTCGAACAGCCGCGGAGACCAGAAATCGGTTGACGAATACCAGCCGCGCTGGCAAACGATGTCCACGCCGGGATGCATCGCGGCCAGTTCCGTGCGCGTGTAATCGGTCGCGAAAATGGTGTCGAGCAGCCGGCCGAACGCCTGAGGTGCATCCATGGCCGTCATGACGGCACCCTGGGCCCCCATCATCCACACGGCGGCATCCATGCCGAAGGCGGTCCAGGCTTGAACCGGCAGACCTTTAATATCCGCAAAAGGTTGCATGCGCGCCATGCGATCGGCGAACCACCGGCATTGCGACGGGCCCGGCGGGGCGAACACGTATTGGATGGCCGATACGTGCGATTCGCGGCTGACCAGGTGCTCGACCGCGCGGGGAACATTGAGGTCCTCGAAGAGCGCCACATGATCCGGCTGAATGACCCAGCCCG
>JBEKVL010001079.1:0-4057 GCA_049514055.1 Tepidisphaeraceae bacterium
TGCACTTCGGGATCATCACCAAAGCCAAGACGCCTGTAGTCCAGGTTCTCCCCGTTCCCACCGACGCCGATCGTGTGACCGCCATGACCGAATCCGTCGCCGCGATTTGGGAAGCCATCCAGATTGGTAACTTCTACCCCTCGCCCCACCCCATGAATTGCTCGACCTGCCCGTTCAAATCGCGGTGCCCGGCGTTCGGCGGGCGATGATCGGCTCAGTGCTTTCGGGCCTGACGCCGCTGGAGCATGGTTCGTGCCCCAGCCAGGGGCATCGTCGCACTCGCCAGGTAATTCGGGATGGCGGTGTGGTCATTATGCACCCACTCGGTAACCCCGCGTTTCTGGAAATCCTGCACCAGATCGATGAGCGTCTGATCGGCCAGCTTCGGATCGACCAGGTCCAGAGTGCAGATGAACCAGCCGACGGGCGTCGCCCAGTAGCCGCCATTCTGGTAGGTGTCTTTCGCACACGCCGTCTCCCAGTACACGCCACCCGGCAGGTGCCTCAATTGCCCCCGCTGGACGATCTCGGTGTAGTGGTCCTTGAAATAGCCCGCGACACGAAGTGATTGCGTCTGCGTCGTCGCGCCCAGATAAACGGCGAACGCCGATCCCCAGAGGTCGGGCTCGCGGCATTTCACGGTTGCAGCACGGAACAGGCCGAGTTTCTCATCCCAGAACGCCTTCTGCGCGGCGGGCACAAGCTTGTCTGCCTCTTCCAGGTACTTCCTCGCCTCGGCCGGGTGTCCCGCGGCCTTCACGAGATCGGCGAGTTGCCTGTCGGCCTGGATCAGGAGCAGCGAGCAGAAGAGCACGTCGCCCTGCTGGCGCACGCTGTCCGTGAAGCCATAGGGACACCGGTCCCAGCCGCCGGGCCGAATGTGGACCAAGCCGGTCTGCGGGTTGCGGGGTATCGCCTCCATCGTTCTGACGAGGGGGCCTATGGCCGAGTCCAGCAGAGCCGGCTCGTGCAGCCGCCGATAGGTGTGCCATGCGAGGGACACCGTGAACTGGCTGCCGTCGGCCACCGGGTTCTCGCCCATGCTCCCGTAGCCCGGTTGATAGACGGGCGTGCCGTTGAAGCGGATGCAGTCCACACCAGACCCGTCCGCCCGCAACGCGTTTATGAAGAGCAGACAAGCCTGGCGAAGTTCCTGGTCGGAGAAGGCCTCGGGACAGCCTTCCAGCATGTAGACGTAGTCCCGCAGCCAGAAGGCTTCGTAGCCGGATCCGACTTGCGGAGGGAAGGCGGCTGCACCGCTCTTCATCTCCCGGCGGCCGGCAGGGATCATCTCACGGGATCTGGACTCCAGCCAGCGTATCGCATCGGGAACACTGGCAACCGGTGCGGGCTCGGTGGCATGCATGCTGAAGACCCAGGCGGCGACCGCCAACAGTACGATCAACGTGATGCGTTTCGCGAGCATAACGCTGATTCTGTCACGGCCGGTGGCCAACGGCAAATGTGTCCGTGTTTGGCCGCATGTTTCCAGAACGGGACGTCTGCCGCGGGTCACAGCATACGCGGTGTCTCTGGCTGGATGTACGGATAATCCATCGCCCCCGTGAATATCTCTCCATCGGAGGGAACACGGATCGGCCTGCCGCCCGCAGATGTTTTGCGGGCGGTTCTTTCTTTTGGCGTCCACAGAATTGCAATTGCTCCTGCCCTCGCACGTTGCGTGGGCGATTGTGTTTTCTCACACGACCGTCCCCGCAAACGGGGATGGTCTACATCTCGAAAGACCAGCTATGTGAAGTCAAGCGTATTGCGGAATGATTGTTCATGATCGTGCTCTTTAACAAGTGAATAGTTCTCAGGATTGTTTTGGCCGACCTTCGGGATGGTAGTCCCGCTGGTGTTTTGGCCGACCTTCGGGATGGTAGTCCCGCTGGTCGGTAAGGATTCGCCAGACGGCGCGGGTGAGTTTGATGGCCACGGCGGTGACAGCGGCCAGGTGGTGTAGCCCCTGCCGACGACGGCGCAGATAGTAGTCTCTCAGTTCGCTTTCGTAGTTGACAGCCACCGAGGCCATTGTCCAGAGCGTCCGCCGCAGATGGGGAGATCCACGCTTGCTGATCTTGCGGTGTGGAGCCTCGTACTGGCCGGTCTGGTAGACCACCAAGTCCAGCCCGGCGAAGGCGACCAGTTGTTCCGGGTCACGGAAGGTGCTGACCGGATCGGTCTCGCCGAAAAGGCTGACTGCCCGGATCTCGTCGATGCCCGGCAGACTCAACACGTAGCCGGGCAGCCGGGAACTGAGGGCAACGATTTGTTCCTTCAGTTGCTCACGGACGGGTTTGGTGACATCGAGTTGATCCATGAGTGTGTGGATGGCCAGCCTGGCTCCCTCCAGTCCTCGGCGCATGCCGATGGAGTTCTGGGCGGAGGATTGCAGGCGTTGGGCCAGCTTCGCTCCCAGTTTCTTGCGTGAGGCCTTCTCGATAAGTTGCGTCAACGCGTCTTTCTGCATCCCCAGGAGATCCTGGGGCGAAGGCGCAGCGCGCAGAATGGCGCGGGCGGTGACGCACAGCGAATCGGCAAAGTGGGCCTCGAACTCCGGCCAGATGCACTCCAGCTTGGCGCGAATCAGTTGCTTGAGACGAGCCCGCTGCTGCAGCAGAGCATGCCAGAGACGCGAGAGCTGCCGGCAGGTCATGCCCAGTTCGCCGGGGATCAGCGCCGGTCTGAAGTCGCCGTTTTTCAGCAGGGTGGCGATATGCCGGGCGTCCACCTTGTCGGTCTTGCGTTTGCGGATCTGCTTTTTGGCCTGCTGGGCGGTCTGCACGGGATTGAGCACCACGACGGTGCGGCCCAGGCGGGTGAGATGATCGTGCAGGGCGTACCAGTAGTGTCCGGTGGCTTCCATACCCAGAAGGATGGGCCGGTTCTTCACGGCACCAGCCAGATGTTCCAGGAGCAGGGCGAAGCCGGCGGCATCATTGTTGAAGCTCTGAGAGCGGAGGATGAAGCGGCCATCGGCATCGAGCAGGCAGGCGGTGTGCGAGGCCTTGCCCACGTCGATGCCACAGAAGAGATTGAATCGTTGGGTCATGGACTGGATCCTTTCCATCGCTTCGATCGGCGGCCCCGTTCCTTGCTCGGCCCGCAACCTCATCCGTGATCCGCAGCGTCCCCCGACGGTCTGCCGGGGTCTGCAACCAGCTCATACGCGGCCGTCCGAGAAGGCCAGGGCGTGGCGGTCTTTCGTACGAGGCCGAACCTCAAGGAAGGTATCGCCACCATTGCCCTGATCGAGCGTCAGGTTCTCAAACGGTCTTGAAAGCGCCGGCCAGTTGGGCGGCCAGATCAACCGCCGCCGATCCGGCAGGCTTTGCCTCCGGGGATGATGAATGCGTTGTGCGACCTGCCGGTGTTTGCGCCGGCGGTGTCGGAACCGGGATCATGGCCGCGAAGTTCGGGGCCATGACATCCACTGGCAACACCTGATAAAATCCGTTGACTGTCAGCGCACTATAGGGCTCAAAGGCGAGTAGCCGCATGTCGATGAGCCGGTTGCGGGCGACCTCGAAGGCTCCGAAGTCCAGACCCAGCAGGTCGCAGATCTTTTCCTTGCGGTAGAAACTGACGCCGTTGCGATCGGCGGCCAGGGCCAGGAACAGATACAGGCTCTGGTCCTGGTGGGTCATGACTTGCAGAAATCCGTTGCGCAGCAAGCGGTGGTCGATCCAGGCGAAGGACTTCTCGATGCGCCGGAGGCGTTGGGGTTGCGGAATGCAGTAACTCGGTTTAGACATAATGATCTCCAAAGCGGCCGCGGCGGCGCGGGCAACTCGGCCAAGAGTTTGAAAGCCCGCGCTGTTCGCGTCCGCACATTCCCGCCCGGTCGTCCCGCCCACAAATGAACTTGAAGGAAAACGGCAATATCGCAAAAAGAGCCGCAATCGTCACGGGGCGGGCAGCCCCATCTAGATCCCGGGAACTATTAACCAGACAGAAGTAAAGGTGGATCCACATCCACCAATTGCCCCGTGCGGGGCAAGTAGAAGTGGAAGTAAAACCAGCAGTCTCTTGCTGACTGCACTATATGAGGAAG
>JBEKVL010001080.1:0-2282 GCA_049514055.1 Tepidisphaeraceae bacterium
ACCACGATCACGCGCAGCACGTCTGTCGCCTGGGCTCAGGACCAGGCGCAAAAGGACGCCTATCGCAGCGTGCAAGGCCGCCGGAATGACAACAACAAGGAAGCCGAACTGCGGCTCAAGTCCGCCAAGGCCGGCGGGAAGGCCGACGTGGCAGAGCTGGAAGAAGCCCGCCAGGCCGCCGGCAACGGCACGTTCAACACCGCCAATTTCGAGCTGGCGGCCGCCAAGGCCATCCAGGACGTCCAGACCCTGTCGGCGGTGCAGATGGCCGACCGGCAGGACCGAATCAACGCGGCCCTCCGCAAGGCCATCGATGCCTATACCTCCGCCTCCAAGGTGCCCGGCGGCGACAAGGCCGGCGACGCCCTGCTGCGAATGGCGGCCATCTACGACGAGCAGCTCAAGGATGCCAACCTGGCCCTGGCTACCCGCAAGGAAATCGTCAATCAGTTCAGCGGCACGGCCATCGCCGAGGACGCATCCTGGCGCATCGCCCTCTATTACGAACGGGCGGCCAACTACGCCGAGGCCGTCGAAGCCTACAAGGCGTTCCTGCGGAATTACCGCCGTTCGCCCAACGCCGCCCAGTCGCAACTCAGCATCGCCGAGTGTTTCGAACACCTGAACAAATGGGTCGAGGCCATGGAAGCCTACACCAGCTACATCAGCAGCTTCCCCGAAGGCCCGGCCGTGAACAAAGCCAAGGAGCAGATCAACTGGATCAAAACGTACCGGTTGTGAACACGTTGTAGGGTCCGCTTCAGCGGACCCTACGAAGCTCAGAACCACGGATACACACAGATTCACGCAGATACGTCCATATAAAGAGGAATATTCATGACTTCCGACAATAGAACCCCAAAGCGGCCACTCGGCAGATGTATGCGGATTCTCGGTCTTTCCATCTGTGTTCATCTGTGTTCATCCATGGTTTCATATTCCGCTCCCGCGACGCAACCGGCCACGACCCGCCCGGCACTCTCCAAGGGAGATGAACTCTTCAGCGACGGCAAGGACGCCCTCTTCCGCCGCGATTTCCCCAGGGCCATCGATCTCTTCCGCAAGGCCGCGGCCGAGGACAAGACCAAGACCAGCTACCGCGTACACCTGGCCCGCGCCCTGCAGTACGCCAACCAAGGCAAGGAAGCCGAGGCGCTGCTCGCGGAGATACTCAAGGCAAACCCCGACCACGTCGAAGCCGGCCAGCTTCTGGGCGATATCTACGCCAGGCAGGAAAACTGGAAGGGCCTGCTGGCGCTGCTCGAGCCGCTGCTCAAGTATCGCCACGACTACCCCACGTATCACCTGCTGGCCGAGGCCGCCTACAACCTTGCCGACAACGACAAGGCCCGCAAATACTACGAGGAAGCCGTCAAGCTCAACCCGCAGAGCGCCGGCGACTTCTACTCGCTGGGCAACATCTACCTCGGCGGCAATTTCTTCGCCCTGGCGGCCGACGCCTATCAGCAGGCCATTCGCCTCGGCGTCCAGAGCCCGCTGCTGCACTACAAGCTGGGCACCGCGTACTTCAACCTGCGCAACTACTTCGGCAACGTGACCAACGCCAGCGTCAAGTCCGGCAAGCCAGGAACGATCAACGGCGACTGGTACATTATCGAAGGCGTGCCCGGCCAGAAGGATGTCTGGCGCGTGGCCCCGTCCAACAGCGCCATCTACCAGATCGCCCGGGCCATCGCCGACGGCATCGAAGACCGGCCGGACATCCAGTTCCTGCGGGCCAACATCTACCTCAACGCCGGCCGCTTCGCGCAAGCGTATGAGATGTACGGCGCGCTGGAGAAGTCGATCCCCAGGGAAGACAAGGCGCTGTTCTTCTACTACTATGCCCAAGCTGCCTTCGGCGCGGGCGAATACGAGAAATACCTGTCCCTGCTGGGCGAGGCGATCAAGCTGAACAAGGAAGCCTACGGCCCGACGCTGGTCGAGGCCATCGTGCGCGTGGCCGAGCAGTACAACCAGTCGGGCGAACTCGACAAGTACATCGACTATCTCGTCAAAGCTGTGACCGAGAGCCCGCAGACGGCCGCCCTGCACCTGAAGCTTGGCAATGCCTACGAAGAGGCCACCAAGCTGTCGGAGGCGGCCGTGCAGTGGCAGATGGTGCTCGACCTGGAGCCGGACCATCCCAAACGGCTGGAACTGCTGAACCAGATCAACAAGACCCGGCACCCGACCACCCGGCCAGCCTCGCCGGCCAGGAACGGATGAGCCAGTATGAACCACACGCTCGAGCTGCTGGAAGATCGCTGTCACCTGTCCGC
>JBEKVL010001081.1:0-2282 GCA_049514055.1 Tepidisphaeraceae bacterium
CTTCGGCCGATCCAAAGGGCGTTCTTCGTCATTACGGCTTTGCGGATTCAATCCGGTACAGATGGGTCTTGGTGCGGAGGAACAAGGCTTTGCCGTCGACCGCGGGCGAAGCCAAGCATCCCTCGTCGAGCTTGTTGGTCGCCAGCACTTCGCGCGTGCGGCCGGGCTTGAGCACGATGGTTTTGCCCTGTTGATTGCAGAAGTAAAGCCGGCTGTCGACGTAGATCGGCGAGGCCGCGTAAGTGCCGCCCAGACGCTCCCTCCAGACGAGCTTGCCGGTGGCGACTTCGACGCACGTCGCCAGGCCGCTGTCGCTGACCATGTAGAGCAGGTTGTCGACGATGATTGGCGACGCCGTTTGGGCTGCGTTCTTAACCTTCCACGCCACGCGGGTGTCGGTCACGTCACCCTGGCCGCCGATACGGATCGCCCAGAGCTCCGTCGCGCCCAGCCCGGTGATCATCAGCGCCACACCTTGGCTGTAGAGCGGCCGCGGCGCGGCGGACCACGCGATGTAGTGGACCTGCCAAAGCTCCCGGCCGCTGCGCGGATCGTAGGCGTAAGCGGCCTTTGCGCCGGGACTGAACATCTGCGGCGTCCCGTCGATGTTGACGATCAACGGCGTGCTGTGGGCCTTCCGCAGATCGCCTTCCGCCGCAAACCCCTGGAAGCCCTCCGCATCATTGAACTTGACGGATCGGTTGGTCTTCCAGACAGTCTCGCCGGTTCGCTTGTCGAGCGCGATCAGATATTGCACGTCGGCGCCATCCATCGTCAGGATCAGAGTGCTTTCGAAGAGGACGACCGACGACGCCGGGCCGCGAAAGTGGCGGCAGTTCACGTCCGTGCGTTTCCAGAGTGTCTGAAAGGTCTTGGTGTCAAGGCAGGCCGTGCCGTAGGTCCCGAAGTGGAGGTACACTCTCCCGGGCTCGATGGCCGGCGACGGTGAGGCGTAAGTGTTGACGTTGTTGCCCAACGGCTCCGGATTGTCGCAGTGGAATAGCCTCTGGTTGAACAGGACTTTGCCCGTGGCGGCGTCGAGGCAAAGGACGAAGAAGTCGCCGCCGTCGAGTGTCGCGGTCGTCAGCCAGACCTGGTTGCCCAGCACGACCGGCGTGGACCAGCCGTGGTGCGGGATCTCGGTTCTCCAGGTGACGTTGCGGGTCGCACTCCAGTCCAACGGCAGCCCGACCGCCTGATGGCTCGCGTGCCCATCACCTGTTGGACCGCGAAACTCAGGCCAATCGGCCTGTGCATCGGTTAACATCAAGGCCACGGCCAGCAACGTAGTACGAATCGCCGTCTGCAATCGGTTGTGCGCCCGCATGTTGTTCTCGAAGCTCTCGGCTTGAGGTTATCTGTGGATAGTAACTCATGATAACTCCGCCGCTCGCTGCTGACCAGCTCGGATCGACCGAAGAATAACTTCCGGTTCTTGGGCGGCCTATCTTGTAGGTCAGGCTTTCCAGCCTGACGTCGACGTCAGGCTGGAAAGCCTGACCTACAAGGCACGCCACACGTCGCACGAAGTGAGGAAGTTATTCTTCGGCCGATCCTTAGCGGGCATGCGGGCATGGAAGCCTTGACGTGCCATTTGCACGTGCAACAATGGACCTGCCTGGCCCGATGGTGATTTCGATTGATCACCGTCATGAAGCCGAATGGCTGCATGTTTCCACGGCCAAGAGAGGTCGCCATGAGATTCGAGAAGAGAAAGGATCTTGCCGCAGACAAAACCCTTGCCGCTGAGATCGACCATCCTACCGGCTTGCTGTAGGACCGGCAACAGAAACTCGGCGACGCCCAGCCGCTGACGGCCGACGTATTACAGCCGCTTGCCTTCGACTTCAGCAAGGTCAAAGTCCGCAAACGACCCGAATCAGGAATGGAATGACGAAAAAACTCCTATCTCTGTCCGTCGCCCTGCTATTTGTACCGCTGCCGGCAATCCAAGCCGCAGACGCGGCGAGATCGGCCAAGCCCAACATCCTCGTAATCCTCACGGATGACCAGGGCCGCGGTGATTACAGCGCGTTTGGGACGAAGGATATTCGTACTCCGCACATGGACCGGCTATGCCGCGCGGGGCTGACGTTTCAGAATTTCTTTGCCAACAGTTGCGTCTGCTCGCCTTCGCGCGCCTCCCTGTTGACCGGCTGTTATCCGGACCGAGTTGGCGTGCCCGGCGTGATCCGCGAGGAGACGCCTGACAACTCGTGGGGCTACCTGACGCCGCAGGCCACGCTGTTGCCGCAACTGCTCAAGCCGGCCGGATACCACAC
>JBEKVL010001082.1:0-2281 GCA_049514055.1 Tepidisphaeraceae bacterium
CAACAACAAAGGCGTGATGGTGGTGGCCGACATCGACAAGGACCTGCCGCCGGTACCGCTCGACCCCGCAGGCATTCACCAGGTGCTGATGAATCTCCTGAGCAACGCGCTGGACGCGGTGATCCCGCAGCAGGGGCTCATCCGCGTGACCGGCCGCTACGACACGGAAAAACACGAGTGCATCATCGAAGTCATCGACAACGGCGCGGGCATTCCCACCACGCTCATGCCGCACATCTTCGAACTGTTCCACTCCACCAAGGGCAACCGCGGCACCGGCCTGGGACTGGCGGTCGCGCGCAAAGTCGTCATGGAACACGAAGGCTCCATCACCGTCCAGAGCCGCGAAGGCGAAGGCACGACGTTCACGGTACGCCTGCCCACCGAACATTCCCGGCTGGCCGACCCGTCACACACGCATCATCCGAGACAATGAGGTCATTTCTTCGGCTTGGCGGTCTCGAACATCGGGTTGTTGAGCACCGGTTTGCCGCCCGCCTTTTCGGCGGGCCCGACTGCTTTCGCCGGCGCGGCGGGCGGCTCGGCCATCGGCGCCGGATCGGGCCGGTAGAGCCGGCCGCCGAATGCCTTCATGTACTCGGTGAAGTTGCCTTCGGATCCCTGCTGAATCTGGCCGCGGCACGACTGCAGCGACATCATCAGTTTGGCGTCGAGGTTCTCGATGAAATGCACGGCGATGGCCTCGGGCGTGCCGGGCGGCTTGATGGCCCCGAACTCGGGCACGCCGTGATGCGAGATGATGATGTGCTGCATCACGTCGATGATCGGCTGCGGGATCGGCTCGCCCAGCGCTTGTTCGGCGGTGCGGCGCTTGTGCTCGACCCACACCGCCGATTTCACGATGTGGCCGACGAGCTGCCCGCCGTCGGTGTAGCCGAACGCACAGTCGTAACTGAGTTCCCAGGTCTTGGCGATGTCGTGCAGGAAGATGCCGGCCACGACGAGGTCGCGATTGAGTCCCGGATAGAACTTGCACACCGCGTCGGCCACTTCCATCGAGTTCAGCGTGTGCTCCAACAGGCCGCCGATGAAGGCGTGGTGGAAGGTCATGGCGGCGGGGGCGCGACAGAAGCGTTCCATGAGCCGCTTGTCCTCGGTGTAGGCCCGCATGAGCCCCGCCAGATGCTTGTTGTGAATGGAGGCCAGCAGTTCCAGCAGCCGGGCAGTCATCTGCGGGATGTCTTTGTCGGTTGTGGGAATCAGTTCGGCGGCCTCGAAGGTCCCTTCCTTGGGTGGGTCGAAGCCTTCGAGGATGAACTGCAGGTTGTTCTGGTAGTTCTCGACGCGTCCGCGCACCTTGAGGAAACCGCTCTCGGGCAGCGCGTCGAACTCCTCGCGCGTCGCGTTCCACATCCGCACGGTCATCTGTGCCGTGCGGTCGGAGAGAAAGCCCTTGAGATAGAACTTGCCGGTGGACGTGGCCGCCAGTTGCTTGCCGGTGAAGACAAACACGTCATCGAGCAGGTCGCCGGCGGCCGCATTGGCGAGATAGAGTCGTCGCATTCACGGGTTGTAGCAGGGAAACGGCCCGACCGCAAAACCTGCGCGGGAACGACTGCGTCAGGTGCAGGGCAATCGTCGGTGGTGCCGCGGGCGGAATCCGGGAGATGCGCCCAGCGCCAAGAACCGCCAGTGAGGGCACTGGCGGCACTTTTTCGGCAGGTGCAATTACGTTGGCGTAAAACAACCGATTCACGGAATCGGACCACGTGCGATCTGAAGACGGCGGAGGTCACGCAGGGCTGCCGGATCACTGCTGACGTCCACGTTGTTTGTCTTCAGGGACATTACAGTTGCATCGGACCACTTCCAATAGTCGGCGTGTCCGTCAGCAAACCCAAGGCACACGCCATTGTTGTGCCATGAACCAGGGTAGTCGACGAACGAGGTGTTGCCGCTGGCCGGCGGATACGGATACGGTGTCACGGCGAACGAGCCGAGATTATACGGTGTCGTGGTTGACATCGTCGAGCGCCAATCGTTTTCCTCGAGGAAGATGAAGACGGACTCCGCATGTCTGACCCGGCCGAGGTGCTGCACCGTGCCGCCAAAGTCCTCGCCATTGAGGAAACAATTGAGCGAATAGGTGACGAGGTGCCAGTCCAGGTCCGAGGGGCAGTGATAGACCTTTTTGCTCTTAAGGTACTTCCACAGCGAGCCGTTGGTCATGCAGGTGCCGGGGTCGGTTCCGGTCACCGGAACAACCCAGGGAATCTGGCCGGCTGCCACCGGATCGGCGCCGGGGTGGCCCAGAATAAGC
>JBEKVL010001083.1:0-2278 GCA_049514055.1 Tepidisphaeraceae bacterium
GTTCGACGGCGACGGCGGGGATGTTCTGCTGGAAGATGCCGCCGACCACGGCGTCGAACCAGACGCCGGGCTTGATGAGGCCGTCGGGTCCGACGGAGAGGTCGACATCGCTGGTGTTCTGAATGACGACCTGGGCAATCAACGGCTCGCCGAAAGGACTGGAGATGCGCAGGGGCTGGCCACGGATCGCATAGAAGGAGGCTGTTCTCTTGTCATCCAGGACATCCATCCAGTTCTGTGGCAGGGTATTCTTGGCGGCGGTCATGGCGGGAGCGTTCTCGGAGGGTTGGGCGCGGACGCCGAACTCGCGCAGTTTGTCGAGGATCACCGCGCCCTGAACGCCGGCCGGGTTGGCGTTGACCAGTTTTTGCGCCTCGGTGCGGGCCTTGTCTTTTTCGGCCGGCCCGTAGCACTTGATCAGCCCGAGGGCGGCCATCGGCTCGCGGTCGGCAACGGCGGAGAACTTGACCCTGGCCTCGTCGATCTTGCCCTGCTTGAGGTAGACCCAGCCGGCTATGACCGGAAGGTCGGTCACGGCGGCCTGTTCCTTGGCGTCCATGAGGGACTCGGCGTGTCGCATGAGCCGCTGGGCTTCGTCCGGCTGGTCGTTATAGAAAACCTGGAACCAGGCGAGGTCGACGGCCGCCCGGAGATAGGCGCCCTTGAGCCTGGGCTTGTCCTGCTTGCGATAGGCATCCGTGTCGCTGCCGATCTCGGGCATGAAGACCTCGCCCTGATCGATGGGCCGGGTGGTGGCGCCCTGGATACCCATCTGATTGCGGACGGCGTTGAGCTGGTTGATAAGCGAGTTGCGTGCCTGGATGCGGAAATCGCGGGCGGATTCGGGCTTGTCGCGCCGCAGTTCGATCATCGACCGTGAAATCAGCGAGGGATAGTCCGCCGGATTGAACTTGAGGATCTGGTCAAATGCCTGCTGCGCCTGGTCGAGGCGGTCGCAGAAAAAGCTCGCAGTCGCGAAATCGATCATCATCTCGAGCGTGAGGCCGGCCCGGGCCTGGCTCGCGACGTTCACGGCGTGTGTGAACCAGATGAGCGATTCGTTGGACATCCCAGCAGCCGCGAAGTGCCGGCCGAGCAGATGCAGGACGTCCGGGCGGGCCGGGTTTGCCCGGACCAGCGCCACGAGCATGGTGACGCGTGGGACCGGGTTGGGGGCGGCGGCGTTCTGTGTCACCGCGTCCCAGATCAAGCTGAACTTGATCTGGAGCGCCGTGAAGTTGAGCGGATTGAGTTTGATTGCCAGGTCGATGGCTTCCATGGCATCGTTGTGGCGGCTCTTCTCCTCCTGAAGGGCGGCGATGCGCAGGGCCACATGAGAGCGAACCTCCCTGGGCACGGCGTCGCGGACCACGAGATCCTGCAGGTAGGCGAGGCGCGCGTCGGCCGTCTGCATGCGAGCCAGGAACATGTCGATGGTTTCGATCTGGGCGATCCGGTCTTCGGGCCGCAGGCGGCGGACGGCGCCGAGTGCGTCGATGGCGCCGTCGGCGTCGTGGAGTTGTATAAGCACGTCGGCGTGGAGACGGGCGTAGCGGGGTTCCTCCGGGTCACACTGCCGCGCGGCTGCGAGCAGCGCGGCCACGCGCCGGAACTGATTCTCGTCCGGGGTTCCGCTGCGCACCAGCGACTGGGTCAGATCGGCGAAGCGGATGGCCAGGGCCTTCTCGCCGTCGGTAATCTCGCGCGGTGCGTCCGCACCCCGGGCCGCGTAACCCGCCATCGCCAGGAACAAGAACGCCAACAATCGCCACGACACAGAACGTATGTCCATCGCAATTCCTTCCCGGCCGGGACCTGTCCCGGCCACCTCGGCGCACCACAGCCTCGGGCCGATGATGCGGCACTGCTCAACTCGGTTATCGCCCGTCTCGGCACGAGGCTCAAACCGATTCCGCAGGCCGCATCCTCGCATGTGCGGCCGATAATGGCAACGGCCTGTGGTCGCGATCGTCGGGCGTGCCCAAGAATCTGGCGACATTGGTCGCGAGAGTGCTGCCAGTGCCCGCACTGGCGATCCGGGTCGGTGGACGACCCTCCTGGTGGGCACCGGCAACACTTGCCTGCATTCTTTTGAATCCTCGAACTCTTGAACCTACTGTTGCTCTCCCACCGGCTTCGCCTTCGCCGCGACCAAAGTGCCGCCGACGCGGGCGGAGGATTGGAGTTGGAGCAGCCCGTGGCGTCAGCACGAGAATCTCGGCGTGGCGCTGCACGCTGTTTGGCCCGTGCAGCGCCCGGCCGACTGGATTGAATTCGT
>JBEKVL010001084.1:0-3870 GCA_049514055.1 Tepidisphaeraceae bacterium
AATGCGCCGCCGCCATGCGCGCCGCGGCCGCCGTAGGAGTCAACGATGATCTTGCGGCCGGTCAGCCCCGTGTCGCCGTGCGGGCCGCCGACCACGAACTTGCCCGTCGGATTGATGTGGAAGATGATGCGATCGTCCCACAAATGCCTTGGAATGGTTGGCCGGATCACCTTCTCGATGATCTCTCGCTTGGCCTTCTCGCTAACCACGTCCTTCTTCTTATCCAGGGCCGTTTCATCGTGCTGGGTGGAAACGACGATCGTATGCACCCGAACCGGCCGCTCGTCTTTGTACTCGACGGTCACCTGCGATTTGCCGTCCGGCCGCAACCACTTGATCTGTCCCTTCTGGCGCACCAGGGCAAGTCTTTCGACGATCCGGTGGGCCAGGTGAATCGGCAACGGCATCAGCGTGTCGGTCTCGTTGCAGGCGTAGCCGAACATCAGGCCCTGGTCGCCGGCGCCCTGCTCTTTCCTGTCGTCATCGGCCTTGTCCACGCCGCGGGCGATATCGGCCGACTGCGCATGCAAAGCCCGTAACACGGCGCACGAACGATAGTCGAACCCGGTTGCCGGATCGTTGTAGCCGATCTCCTCGATGGTCTTGCGGGCGGTGTCCTCGGCGGCCTCCAACGCCCGTGCCGCCGCCTCGTTATGCACGGTCACTTCGCCGGCCAGCACGACCAGACCCGTCGTCACCAGCGTCTCGCAGGCCACGCGGGCCAACGGATCCACCTTGATGATGGAGTCGAGGATGGCGTCGGAAATCTGGTCGGACACCTTGTCGGGATGTCCCATGGTGACGGATTCACTCGTGAAGAGGTGTGAACTGCGGCGAAATTGAGCGGACACAATATCTCCTTCTGTTATCGGAACGTAATGCCAAAGGCCGAAATCTTACCCCGGATACACGATCAACACAGGGATCCGGCCGCACAATCGAGGGAAGAAATGTAGCCTACGACCGGAGGGCATGCAAGCGGAACCTGCCGCCGACAAGAACCAGGAACACGCAGGGAACCAGTTACGGTGTCTCGGAATCCCTTCTCGGACACGGGTCCCGGGCTATAATGTCATGCTTCTCCGGGAATCGCTGACGGCGAGTCCGTCGAACTGATGTGGTCGTATCCATGCAAACCGCCAAAACGGGTTTGATCGGCATATTTGTGTGCTTGTGCTGTCTGGCCGCCCAGGCAGCAGACCACCAGTGGAAGCATGTGCTGGTGCTGCATTGCTACCACCGAAGTTTCGAGTTCACCGAGTCTGAAATCCAGGGCATCGACTCTATTCTGGATCCCGAGACGGGCTGGATTGAGCAACACGTGTTCCACATGGACTCCATTGAGACGCTGGCGCCCGCGTACAGGGGCAGGAGCCGCATGGCCGTGTGGTCTCTTACGGCATTGCATCGATGGGGCATTGACGAGAGCGCCCTGCCCGTCGGCAGCATCATCGCCAATCGCCCTGTTTCGTTCTACCGGCAACACCAGCAGGTCATTCTCGGCTCGCTCGCATTGCTCCTCGTGTTGACCGCCATCATCTGGCTCCAGGCCACGGCAATTGCACGGCGCAGGGCTGCCGAGGCGGCCCTGCTCAAGGCGATACGGGATCGGGACGAAACTGAACAGCAACTGCGACAGTCGCAGAAGATGGAGGCGGTCGGACGGCTGGCCGGAGGCGTGGCCCACGATTTCAACAACCTGTTGACCGCCATCCTGGGCTATACCGAACTGGCAATGGACCAGTGCGGCGGCGATTCCACGTTGCATTCGGAACTGGAACAGATTTCCAAAGCGGGCAAACAGGCGGCGGGCCTGACACGGCAGCTTCTTGCCTTCTCGCGCAAGCAGGTCATCGCGCCCGTGGTGCTCGATTTGAATGAACTGGTCGCGCAGTGCCGCAGGATGCTCGAGCGAATCATCAGGGAAGACATCGAACTGGTCTTTCTCCAGGCACCGGATGCCGGCCACATCAAGGCCGATCCGGGCCAGATCGAGCAGATCATCCTCAATCTGGCGGCCAATGCCCGAGATGCGATGCCCGCGGGGGGCAAGCTGATCTTTGAAACCACGAGTGTCGTGATGACTGAAGAATACGTTCGGACCCACGCCGAGGCCCGGCCGGGACGCTGGGCGATGCTGGCGGCCAGTGACAACGGGCATGGCATGACCGAGGCCGTCAGACAGCATCTCTTCGAGCCGTTCTACACGACTAAGGAACGGGGCAGGGGCACCGGGCTTGGTCTGGCCACGGTGTACGGCATCGTGAAGCAAAACGGTTCAAGATCTACTTCCCACTGGTGGAAGAGTCGCCTTCGCCCGTCAGCGGGGCGGAGCCCGAGCCGCTGCCGCCAGGAAGGGAAACGCTGCTGTTGGTGGAGGACGATGACGGCGTGCGCGAACTTGCCCGGATAACCCTGGAACGCCGCGGATACCGCGTGCTGATCTCGCCCAATGCAGCCGATGCCATCTCAATCGCCGGGAAGGAAGGCCAGGCCATTGATATGCTCATCACCGATGTGATCATGCCCGGAATGAACGGCCGGCAGCTCTACGAGCGTCTGGCGGCCATGAAACCTGATCTGAAAGTCCTGTTCATGTCCGGCTACACGGAGAACGTGATCGCCGAGCATGGTATTCTCGACGCGGGCGTCAATTTCATCCAGAAGCCCTACGGGATCGATGAGTTCGCCCGGAAGGTACATGCGATACTAAGCGCGCCGCCAGCGCCGTGATCGCACGACGCATCTCCTATGACAAAGGCGTGCGAGATGAACAACTCGGCCTTGGCCCGGCCGACTCACCCTGCCAGCGCGGCGTCGAGCGCCTCGCGAAAATCCTTCTCCCCGCGCAAGCCGATGAACGTCTTGAGAGTCTCCCCGCCCTTGATGACCACGACCATCGGTATGTTACTGATGCGAAACTGCATCGGAACGTCGCGGTTGGCCTCGACATCCATCTTCCCGACTTTCACGCGGCCGGCGTAGTCCTTGGCCAGTTTCTCGATCGTAGGGCCCAGCGCGCGGCACGGCCCGCACCACTCTGCCCAGAAGTCCACCAGCACCGGCACCGGAGAATTCATCACCTCGTCGGCGAAGTTCTGATCCGTGAATTCCTTGACATGCTCAGAGGCCATTGAAATCGCTCCTTCTTTCCACAATCGTAGAACTACCACCAGATACTGTCAAAGCGGCGTTGTCCGGAGTGTTCGGAGTTCACGCTCCAAAGACACAAGGACTCGGCCACACGCAGTTGCCCGGCCCGTGGCTACGCCTGCGGCTGCGACTGCGTCGGTTGCCGGGACTGCCTGGTCGCCAGTTCGTGTTTCACCTGGCCCACCGTCAGAATACATGTTGCCAGCATCGCCAAGCCCACAACGCCGAAGGCCCCGGCCACGATCGGCGAGCGCAGCGCCAGAAACGGCGAATTGGCATCCGCGGCGAACCCGATCAGAATGTACACCGTGCATACGACAAACAACGTGAAACTGATCGGAATCATCGCCTGTTTGAACCCCAGCGTCTGCACGATGTGCTTGCGTTTGTAAACCGGTTTCTTCCGATGCTGCGCCAGCGAACTGGCGGGCACGGCGGGCATCTCCATCTGATCGTCGGCGTATGCCTCGGCCTCGGCAGCCGCATCTTCGTTGGCAGCCATCTGCGCTTCCACGGCCTCGACTGACGGCTCGACGGCCGGTTCGAGATACTGTATCGGCGCCTCCTCTTCCGCGGCCGGCTCCGGTGCCGGCACCGGCGGGGGTGGAGGCGCCGGCTTTGCGGGCGCGGGTCGCGCCACGGGCTGTGGCGGAATGGCCGGCGAACCAATGGGCCGCGGCGTGGCAAACGGGCGAGGCTTGGGAGGCACTGGCGCGA
>JBEKVL010001085.1:0-2274 GCA_049514055.1 Tepidisphaeraceae bacterium
TCAGCCCAATAGAACGCACCATCTACAAAGCACTTGAGAGAGGGGCGTCCTGGTCCGGGCCAGGTCATTATTTGCGGCGACCCAAATTTCAGATCGGTGCTCCACACCTGCCTTTCGCCGGCGAAGAACAGGAGTTCGTCATGACGTGTGACTTGGTCGATCTTTGTCTCCGGCCCACGCCAGATAACGAGGCCGTTGCAGTCGATTACCAGCGGGGTGCCTGCGGCCGTGCTAACGATGAACCGTTTGTCTGGCAGAGACAGCCATCCAACGAGATTGGGCTGCGACCAAAGTTGACGGCCCTCGAAGTCAAAGCATGCGAGTGTCGTATCCTCACCATCGGGGCTTGAGTGAACGTGCATGAGGATTCGGTCGTCCCCCAGGAGAAGGCCGGGGCGTTCGCCGATCATTGATCGAGACCATCGTACCTGTGGGGTGGGCATTCGATCCGTTCTGCCCTCAATGCGGGAGAGCCTTGAATTCGGAAAACAACAAGATACCGCGCGCAGGGGGCGGATCAACGGAACCGCTATGTGGACAACCCAATCGATACCGTTCCCGAGCTTGCGTTCCAATCGATACCCCACTCTCCACGGAAGCAACAGCACCGGCCGCCGGTTGTCTAACGAAGTAGAGGCCCACTCGGTTCGAGGACACCTCATGCGATAAGGAGAACACCAATGAGCACCGTAACCCGACGACATTTCAACAAGACAGCGGCCGCGACGGGCTTGGCGACGGCGCTGAGCGCCTCGCGCGTGCTGGGGGCCAACGAACGCATCCGCGTGGGATTCATCGGACTGGGCAACCGCGGCGACCAGGTGCTCGACGCATTCCTGGCCCACAAAGACGCCGAAATCGCGGCCATCTGCGACATCTACCAGCCCTACCTCGACTTCGCCGCGAAGAAGATCGGCGGCGAGCCAGCACAGTTCCGCGACTATCGCAAACTGCTCGAGCGCAAGGATCTCGACGCCGTGGCCGTCTGCACGCCGGACCACTGGCATGCGCTGCAGATGATCCACGCCTGCGAGGCGCAGAAGGATGTGTACGTCGAGAAGCCGCTGTCGCTCTGCGTGGCCGAGGGCCGGAAGATGGTCGAGGCCGCCAAGCGCACCAATCGCGTGGTGCAGGTGGGCATTCAGCGGCTGTCGAGCGCGTTCTGCCGCGAGGCGGCCGAGATCGTCCGCTCCGGCGGCATCGGCAAAATCACGGCCGTGCGCTGCTTCCACATCCAGAACGAATTCCCCAAGGGCATCGGCAGCCCGGCCGACGGCGAAGCACCCGGGGGTTTTGACTGGGATGCCTGGCTCGGGCCGGCTCCGATGCGGCCGTACAACCTCAACCGCTCGTTCTACCGCTTCCGCTGGTTCTATGACTATTCCGGCGGCCAGCTCACCAACTTTGGCGTCCACTACCTGGCGCAGATCCACGCGTCGCTGGGCGTGACCACGCCGTTGTCGGTCGTTGCCATGGGCGGCAAGTTCGGCAACTACGACAGCCGCGAAATCCCCGACACCATGGAGGTCGTCTGGCACTACCCCGGCGACACGCTGGTGAGTTTCACGCAATACAACGCCTCGGCGGCCCCCGGTGGAGCCCGGCCGAGCGAGGTGGAGTTGCGCGGCACCAAGGGCACGATGTACTTCAATCTCAACGGCTACGAGATTGCGCCGGACTCGCTCACGCCGAATGAGTTCTTCCCGCGCGGCCCGCTCACGCGCGAGCGTGACCGCGGATATATGGTTGGCGCCAAACCGCAGATCGAACCTGCGAAGAAGGCGGGACGAATCGCCGATGCCGACCACGCCCGGAACTTCCTCGACTGCGTGAAGAGCCGCAAGACGCCGAGTTGCGACATCGAGTTCGGCCACCGCACGACGTCGGCCGCGCTCATCGGCAATATTGCCCACAAGACGCGGGCGCTGCTGGACTGGGATGCCAAGGCGGAGCGGTTCACGAACAACGATGCGGCGAACAAGCTGCTGAGTTACGAGTATCGGGCGCCGCATAAGTTGGCGTAGGCGTTGGTAAGGAAGAGTTAAACACGAAGGCACGAAGACACGAAGCGGGTCTTGGTGGTCGGATGCGCGTCGGCGGGATTGAGCCTCGGAGGGGCGAAAGATACTAGCCCACGGCGTAAGCCACTAGCATCTACACATCTTCGGCGGCAGATGTTGCCGATATAAGGCCGCATGTGTATCAAACTGCCGGACACGGAAGTCCGGCTCAAGAAACGGTATCATCGTCTGGTCGTGTCCCATCTCTCGGTCA
>JBEKVL010001086.1:0-2274 GCA_049514055.1 Tepidisphaeraceae bacterium
GCACACCTAGCCTGATCGGCCAGGGCATCGCGAGGCGAACGCCATCCTGCATGGTGATGGTAAGGCCGCCTGACGACACCTAGGGCACCACGTCCAGTACGAGCGGCGGCGTGGAGATCGTATGGTCGGGGCTGGCCCCGTAGCAGGTCCGGCTGTCCCAGATCTGCGCGGTTGCGATGATCTGCCATCGGCCTGCCGACAAGTGAACGTCCGGGTCGGCCGAGGGCTGCGTATCGAAGGAAGCGTTGGGATCGTAGTCCACCCAGCCGATCGATTTGCCCGGCCGGAAGGTGGCAGCTGTTCCGCGGAGCAGCGTGGGCTGCGGAGCGCACATCAGATCCGATACCGACGCCCCCACTCGGGCGCCGTCGAGCTGCTTGAACGTGAAGTGGACCAGCCCAACATCGTCTCCGTCCACGGCGATCGAAGGAGCGGGCCCCTGGTAGGTCAGCGTGGCCACGACACCGAGGGCTTCCGAGGCGTGGTGCGTGCCCGACGGGACAGACACGGCAACATTGAAGGTCCCGTCAGTCGCCGCCTGACTAGCTCGCGGAGAGGAGGAACAGGCGGCGACCGCAAGCGCGATCGCCAGGACGACCGGCCCACATCGAAGCTCGATCGAGTCGACCACAGTTGGCCCCCTTTGGCGGCCTGATTCTACGCGGCGTAGGTCCGGACACTCAAGGAGATCGGTTGCCCCGTTGGACGGTGTGCTGTCCAGACCACCACGACGTGGTCATGGTGTTCGGGCCGCGCGGCCGTTGCCGTCCAGCCCGATTCCCAAGCTGTCGGGAGAGCGGACTTGGCTAGCGTGGAGATGGCTGCGGCCTAGCTAGTGTCTTATTAGCTTGACAGTATGCCGGTTAGTGTCTAGCTTATTAGACATGAGCAAGCAGACGATGCCCACATTTCCACGCTACAGGCGGACCGCAGAAACGTTAGGCGAGCGGCTACGTCTCGCTCGGTTGCGCCGTCGCTACTCCGAGACCGAGATGGCTGAGCGAGTCGGCGTCTCGCGCATGACGATCTATAAGCTGGAGCGAGGCGACCTCTCGGTCGGACTCGGAATCCTCGTGCGTGCCCTCGGTGTGCTCGGGCTCGACGGCGATCTCGACCTACTGGCCCGCGACGACGAGCTCGGCCGTCGCCTACAGGACGCCACGATCGGCCGTCCGCGCCGGGCCACACAGCGGGCACAAGAGTGAGCAGCAAGAACTTGTCCGAGGTCGCTGTCTGGCTCGATGCTGCCGAAATCGGGGCGAGTCGCCGGGTGGGAACGCTGCGACAATCGGGGGCTGGGCCTCGGTCTGTCGTCTCGTTCGCCTACGAACCGAGTTGGCTCGCGGAGCGAGGTGCCTTCGTGCTGGATCCGTCGCATCAGCTCTACGAGGGCGAACAGTATCCACGCGACGGGGACATCGCCGGTATCTTCACCGACGCGGCACCAGATCGCTGGGGGAGAACGCTCCTCGAGCGCCGAGAGGCGATTCGGGCGCGAGAGGAGGGGCGCCGGCCGCGAGCCCTCGGTGAGTGGGACTTCCTGCTCGGAGTGAACGATCTGCTTCGTATGGGAGCCCTGCGGTTCACCTCGCCCGACGGTCATTTCCTCGATGACGACCCGCTCGCTGTCCCTCCCACGGCGAGGCTGCGCGAACTCGAGCAGGCGGCACGCGAGGTGGAACACCCGTCCCGTCGGTCCGACGACGAGGCGGCCAGGCGTCTCGCCATGCTCCTAGCCCCCGGAAGCTCGCTGGGCGGTGCCCGCCCCAAGACGAGCTTCACGCTCGACGATGGCTCGCTGTGGCTCGCGAAGTTCCCGTCACGCAACGATCGGTACGATGTGGGCGTCTGGGAGTTCGTGCTCAACCAGCTCGCGCGGCTGGCCGGGATTATCGTGCCCGACACACACCTGCTCCACCTGGCTGGCGAGTATCACACGTTCGCCGCGCGTCGCTTCGATCGGGACGGCGACTGCCGTCGCCTTTACGGGTCGGCCATGACCCTCGCCGGCAAGCGTGACCGTGACGAGGCGAGCTATCTCGACATAGCCTTGGCGATCGCCGACTACGGCGCGCCGGCCACGATCGAGGATGATCTCGACCAGATGTTCCGGCGTGTGTCCTTCAACGTGCTCGTGGGGCACCGCGACGACCACCTTCGCAACCACGGATTCCTGAGGACGGCGATGGGCTGGCGTCTGGCGCCAGCGTTCGACCTCAACCCAATGCTTGGCAAGCCAGAGCACGACCTGGCGATCAACGAGGGTGTTCGGCA
>JBEKVL010001087.1:0-2271 GCA_049514055.1 Tepidisphaeraceae bacterium
GAATACGGCGATGGGTGGATTGATTTCCGGTTGGCGGCGCGCCTGGGGTCAGGATTTCCCGGTATTGTATGTGCAAAAACCGAGCGGTGGTGGATGTGCATTCAGTGAGGTCTTGAAGAAGAGAACTCCCCGATTCGATTTTCCCCCGGAAAAGTATGTTGCTGGAGGATTTGAACGATTATCGTACCAGAGTCTGGAAAAATACCCAGGTGTGGCGATGGGTATCGCGGTGGATCTCAACGGCGGTTTGCACCCCATACCGAAGGATCGGTACGGCAAACGCATGGCCCAATTGGCCTTGGGCAAGGTGTACGGGAAAAATGGCGAGTGGATGCCGCCGCGATACGCGAAACATACACTGGTTGGCAACCAGGTTCGAGTGGACTTCGATCAAGTCGGCAAAGGTCTGACGACTCCCAAAGATGAACCTGTAAGCGGTTTTATCGTCGCTGGCAGCGATCGCCATTTCGTCTGGGCGCAGGCCAAGATCGAGGGCAATACGGTTGTAGTCTGGAGCGACCAAGTGCCGGAGCCGGCGGCGGTGCGATATGCCTGGGCCGGTCAGGTATCATGGGCCAATCTCTACGGTAAGAATGAACTGCCGGTTTTGACTTTTCGCACCGACGATTGGCCGCAAGAGACGAGGCCATGAGTGAATGAGTGTAAGTTTGAAGTACAACTTGTCGAGCACGAGGAGATAGAACATGAAAGAACATAGGATTGGGCGGCGGGGCTTCCTGCGCCGCACGGCGGCAGCCCTCGGGGCCCTGGCAGTACCGCACTTGGTTCCCACCAGCGCGCTGGGCGCGGATGGCGAAAGCCCCCCCAGCGACCGAATTACCATGGGCTTCATCGGCGTGGGCGGACAGGGTGGAGGCCACCTTGCCGGTGGCGCATGGACCTACCTGAAAGGCGGCTACCTGGGCCGGCCCGACGTCCAGGTGCTGGCCGTTTGCGACCTGAACCCCGCCCGGCTCAAGGGGGCGAAGGCCACCGTCGAACAGCGATACGCCGACCGCATCAAGTCCGGAAGCTACAAGGGCTGCGCGGACTACCGCGACTTCCGCGAACTGTTGGCGCGCGACGACATCGACGCGGTGCTCATCGCCACGAAACCGCCCAACTTGCACGCCATCATCACGATCATGGCGGCGAAGTCGGGGAAGGACGTGTACTGCGAGAAACCCACGGCGGGAACCATCCGAGAGAGCCGGGCGATGGTCGCCGCAATCCAGCGCTACGGCCGAGTCTTCCAGGCCGGTACCCAGCAGCGGTCCGAGTACGAAGGCCGCTTCCACCGGGCCGTGGAGTTGGTCCGCAATGGCGCCATCGGCGAGTTGAAGATCGTCTACACCATGACGGGCGGCGCCGGGGGCCTGGTGAACGTCCACCCGCTCCGGCCGCTTCCCGACGGGTCCGACCAGGACTTGCTCGGTACGGCGACCGTGAGGGCCCCGAGTGGCGGCTACCCCAATTGGGAGCAGCACCACTTTGACTGTGCCCAGTGGGGCGTGGACGGCGACCGGACCGGACCGGTCGAGATCTACCGCGAGCCGAACGGCCCCATGGTGCTCCGCTATGCGAGCGGAGTGCAGGTCCATTGCGGCGCGCCCAACTATTCCGTTCCCCGATTCCAGGGCTCCGTGGTCTACGAGGGGACGCAAGGGAAGATCATCGTGGGCCGCGAGGCCCTGATTGCCGATCCGCCCGGCATCTTGGACACGACCATCGGCCCCCGCGGCAATCGCGTCTACTACAGCAACAGCCACTCGGGCAACTTCCTGCAGTGTATCCGCTCGCGGCAACTTCCCATCTGCGACGTGGAAACGGCCCACCGCTCCATGAGCATGATCCTGCTGGCGGGAATGGGCCACCAGTTGGGCCGGCGTTTGCAGTGGGATCCGGCCAGGGAGCAGTTCCTCGGCGACGACGAAGCGAACCGCATGCTTTGCGCGGTCGCGCGGCCGCCGTGGCGGATTTGAGAAGGTTTTGGGATCAGTGACAAGCACCGGAGTACAACCTGATTTAAGGACGAAGCCATGCGAACAAAGATTGGATATGTGGCAGTGTTGACCGCGGCGGCCTTGTGGGCGCCGATCGGCGCGGACCCCGTGCGTGCGGCGGATTCCGAGGAGAAGTTTATCGCCGTGCTCGGATCCTCGTCCGCCGCGGGGCAGAAGGACCAGGCGTGTTTTGGACTCATGCGGATCGGCACTTCCAAGGCCGTGCCCGTACTCGCCCCCCTGTTATTGGACGAGGAGTTGAGCATGG
>JBEKVL010001088.1:0-2270 GCA_049514055.1 Tepidisphaeraceae bacterium
GGTTCTTCCGACCCCCCAACTTGCTACACCAATCACACCAGAACCAGAAGAGTCATCCGAACCGGTTCTTTGTCCGAATTGGCCTTTTGACCGTGCCGAAGCCGAACGCCGACAAAAGGTTGTCGGTCCGGAGATTCGTCGTCGAATCGAACTCGGACGCAATCAGGATGGCAAACCCATTGCCATTGATTTGGTTCTCATCCCCTCTGGCGAGTTCGTGATTGGAGACCCAAAGGGACTGCGGGACGAACGTCCGGCGAGCAAAGTGCGAATCGCCCAACCATTCTGGATGACCTCCAGCGAAATCAGTAACGAGATATTCGCCTTGTTTGATTCCACACATGACAGTTATGTTTACGACACAAATCCAAACAGTATGGCCACGATGCCTGGGTTACTGTTGAACCAACCAGGACAACCCGTGGTGCGGATTTCATGGGGCAAGGCCATTGCATTTTGCCGATGGTTATCGGAAAAGACAGGCGAAAAGTTTTCCCTGCCGACCGAGGCTCAATGGGAATCGGCTTGCCGGGCAGGTACAGACACGCCGTTATGGTTTGGCGGCGTTGATACCGACTTTTCGCGGTATGCCAATGTGGCCGACCTTTCCTTTTCCGCAATTAAAAAAGGAATCATTCTTTCTCGTGTCAGTGACAAGCGATTTGACGACGGCGCTCAGGTGAGTGTGCCAAGTGGAAAATATCTGGCCAATCCCTGGGGTTTGAACGATATGCACGGCAACGTTGCCGAGTGGACCCTGTCTGCCTATCGGCCATATCCTTATATTGAAGACGACGGTCGCAACGACATTTCGCCCGACGGCGAGAAAGTCATTCGCGGCGGTTCCTGGCACGATCGTCCGCTTCGCTGTCGTTCGGCATTCCGCAATTACCTACCCGCCTGGATGGGTGCCTATGATGTTGGGTTCAGAGTAATAACAACAGTTGGTTCAAAACCTTGATTACAGTTAGCAAGAGGATGCCCATGTTGATGCGCCTGATTCCAGCGGCGGTTGTCGCCCTCCTGGCCTTGCCGCTGGCTAGCGCCGGCGAGGCCCCGTGGTCGCGGTTCCGCGGACCGAACGGCAGCGGCGTCAGCGACGCCACCACGGTCCCAATCCAGTGGACCGACGCCGACTACAACTGGAAGGTCCGCCTGCCGGGCGTGGGCCACTCGTCGCCCGTCGTGTGGGAGAAACGGATTTTCCTCACCTGCGGAGATCCGCGCACCGCCCAGCGGTTGGTGGTCTGCCTGGACGCGAGCGACGGCCGGATCGTGTGGCAGCGGGATTACCCGTCCAAAACCTTCCGCCAACATGCCGACAATAGCTACGCCACGGCCACGCCGGCCGCGGACGGCGCCGGTGTGGTCGTCACCTGGAGTACGCCCGAGGATGTCCTTCTGTTCGCGTTGGACAACGACGGGCGAGAAGTGTGGCGGCGCGAACTTGGACCGTTTGTCGGCGGGCACGGCACCGGGACTTCTCCGATTATCTTCGAGGATCTCGTGGTCCTGGCCAACGAGCAGGAGGATCCGCTAGCCGTCCCCGAGATGTACGGCAAGAACCCCAAGCTGGCGGCCGGCAAGAGTTTTCTGATCGCCGTCGATCGCGTGACGGGCAAGACCCGCTGGCAACTCGACCGGCGGACGAGCGTCGCGCCGTACTCCACTCCCTGTGTGCGGCGATGCGAGGATGGCACGGCCGAACTGGTCTTCGCCGGCACGGCCCACGGCATCACGGCGGTGGACCCCGCAACAGGCAAGGTCCGCTGGGAAGGCGGCGATTTCGGCCGCGACCGCTGCGTGGCCTCGCCCGTGGTGGGGCCGGACCTGGTGATCGTGGGCCACGGCTGGGGGGTGCGAGGTACTCGCTATGCGGCGTTTCGGGCGGGCCCCCGCGCGAAGGATGATTCGTGGGCGCCGGTTTACGAGGTCAAGAAGTCCGTTCCCCTGGTGCCCACGCCGCTGGTGAAGGACGGCCGCTTGTACCTGTGGTGTGACGACGGCGTGGTCACTTGCCTGAACGTGACCAGCGGAGAAGAGATCTGGCGCGAGCGCGTCGGCGGGGCCTTTTACGGCTCGCCGGTTTGGGTCAATGGCCGTCTGTACTGCATCGCCAGGAACGGCGAGGTCGTGGTCCTGGCCGCCGGCGACAAGTTCAAGGTTCTCGCCCGCGTCGCGCTGGGCGAGCCGAGCTTCGCCACCCCGGCAGTCGCCGGCGGGGTGATGTACCTGCGAACGCGGAGCCAACTGTTCTCGCTCGGCGGCAA
>JBEKVL010001089.1:0-2269 GCA_049514055.1 Tepidisphaeraceae bacterium
GACCAAGGGCGGCAAGGCACCCACCGTCGCCTCGGTCAGACAGCAGGTGCAGCAGGCCCTGGCCCGGCAGTGGATGAAAGGGCTGTTCCAATGCGAGGTCGGCCTGGAAGAGGGCCTGCCCACGCTCAGCTACCGCACCGATGCGGCCGCCCTGGGCCAGTTCGTGCGGTTGCACCTGGGCAAGACCATTCTCTTCACCGACAACGACGGCTGGAGCAACGAGGAGATCGTGCTGGCCTACCGCTCGCAGCACCACATCGAGCACGCTTTCCGGGACATGAAGAACCCGCACTATCTGGGCTGGTCGCCGATGTTCCACTGGACCGACAGCAAGATTCGCGTGCATGCCTTCACCTGCGTGCTGGCCTTGACGCTGACCTCGCTCCTGCAGCGGACGCTGCACCGGAAGGGGATCGACCTGAGCATGCCGCGGATGTACGACCTGCTGGGCGGGATTCGCGAGACGCTGGTGATCTACCCCCGCCGGCCGGGCGAGAAGACCCCCCGCGTCGCCGCCGGCCACTCCACGCTCGGCGACGAGCAACAGAAGTTGTTCGACGCCCTGGACCTCAAGCGATATCTGGCCGCTTAGGTCATACTTTTTCCACCCCGTGAAAACCGCGCCAAACCCCTGCGCCACAGGGCTCTGCGCGTGTTTCGCCGAAAATAACTTGTAAAGTCATGCTAGGGAAAAGGATGTCGTTCTCTTCATGCACATGCTGTTGCAAATCTGCTTCCATGCGATCGAGACCTTGGCAGAAAGATCGCCAGATCGCGCTGCATTCCGTGTCGAGTCCGGTCCTTTGCGCCAGTGCCCGGAGCTTCGCCAAAGTCTGATCACCATGGGTGTGCTCGTTCTCCAGACTCTCCACCAGCGGCCTCCAGTCGGCATTCTCCACCGGCTCTGCGGCCCGTGCTGACTCATGGAGCACGATCGCCGGAAACAGCGTCTGCTCTTCCTTGAGAAGATGCATCATCAGTTCACCCTCAAGGTCATCAAACACGCTCTGCATGTCCATCAGTTGCGGATGGTGGCGGCCATGCTGCTCGATCATCTCCTGCAGCAGGTGACGCAGGATCGCCATCTCACGGCGAACGAAGGTATGGTGGACGGACACAACATGGTCGACGAGGTCGGTGAGTGATGCCTGCGTCCAATCCCGCTCGTAGCACGCTGGATGAAGGCCCTTCACTGACATATGCACCTCTCTTATATGTGCTCGTGAGCCGGTTCGGTCACGACTGGTCTTGTGGAATGTGCAGGCTCGCTATCGGCGGCTTGCCCATGGGCGGTGTCCGCGCCGGCATGACCGGCAGCATGGTCTGTGGCCAGCGCATGCATGTGTTCGACAAAGTGGACGAACTCAATGCACGCAATAATATGCTGCCGCGGCGGACGTGCCAACCATGCCGAGAATCCATCAGGGAAATGGCCTTGCGACCCCGCAACCTGGCAATACCAGCCCGAGCTGCTCCGAAAACTCCTACGCCGCCTCGCGGTCAATCGTGACCCGGTAGCCGAGCTTGTTGAGCCTGTGAACCAGTGACCGTGCCTGTCGTTCGGGTTTAATCCGTTCAAAATGGTCGACGCCCAGGTCGCAATAGCGCGCTGCTCCCTTGAGCAAGTGATAGGTGACCACCAGGAGGCTGTGCGCCACGGCGATGATCGCACGCTTCTGACCCCGGCGTTTGGCGATCCGGCTCTTGTGGACGCTGAAGTAGCTCAGCTTGGTCCGGCCGGCGGCCCAGGCGCTCTGCGTCAACGCCGCTTTCAACCACGGATTGGCCGACCGGGTCCGTCCGCTGCGGCGTTTGCCGGCCGACTCGTTATTGCCGGGGCACAGGCCTGCTCAGGATGCCAGGTGATGCGCGGTGGGGAAGCGGCTCATGTCGGTGCCGATCTCGGCGATCACGTTCTGGCCGCTGCGGCGGTCGAAACCCGGAACTTCATCCAGACGCTTGATCGCCTCCTTTTCCAAAGGATTCATCACCTCCTCAATCCGGGTGTCAAATGATCTGACCTGACCGTCGATGTGGTCGATCTGCGCCAGCAGGCTCGTAAGCATGAACTTGTGGTGGGAAGTCACGTTCCCCAGCAACGCCTGCTGCAGCAGCGGGATCTTCTTGCGAAGCTGGCCCTGCGCCAGCTCGGCCATTCGCTTCGGCGTTAGCTGGCCCGCGATCAGCGCCTCGATCATCGCCCGGCCGCTCTTGCCCATGATGTCCGTAGCGACCGAAGAGAGCTTGATGTTGGCATCCTCCAGCACCT
>JBEKVL010001090.1:0-2265 GCA_049514055.1 Tepidisphaeraceae bacterium
TTGTAGCATTGGATACCTGGGAAGTGAACTGGAACGTGTTGGTGATCGTACCACCGGCCGGGTTGTTCGGGTAGAGCGCACCGGCTGGGGTGGAGGTTATGGAAACCGCAACCGGCGGGAACAGAGTGACGATCGCCGGTTGTACCGAGTTCCGGGTACCAAGCACGGGGTCGGTAGTCGAAGCGCTGATGGAGACCTGGCTCGTCGCGGCAATTGGCGACGGAGCAGTGTAGGTCACCGAGCACGTCGGACTCGCGATAGTGCCTGTGCACGAGGTGGCGCTAAGCGTGCCAGCGCCGGACTGGGTAAAGTTGAACACCGGCGCGACAGTGATGGCGTCACTAATGGTGGCCGTGATAACCGATGTCTGGCCGGCATAGACCGTAGTCGGATTGGCTGTCACCACCACGGCGTTCACCCCCAACAGAGTGATGGTGGTGGTAGCGGTCCTGGTGGCATCAGGCGCGATCCAGGTTCCGGTAACCGTAACCGTGCAGCCGTTGGCGGTGATGCTTGCCGGCGCGGTGTAAGTGGTGCTCGCACCGGAAGCGGGACTGACAGTTCCGAACGCCTGGCTAGCAGGACACGGCGTCGGACCGCCAGCAACAGGCTGGGCGTACGTTACCGACGCGGACCCGGCCGCCGGGTTGGTCGCAGTTGCGGTGATGGTTGAGGTCTGGTTGGCGGCGCGCGAGCTCGGATTCGCCGCAAGGGCCAGAGTGCTCGGACCAGACAGGGTGATTACCACAGGAGTAGTGGCAGTCTTGGTTCCATCCGGAGCAACGATGCTCGCATTTAGCGTATCCGTTCCGCCGCCGGCGGCGGGAAGCGGCCCTGCCGGTGCGATGTAAGTGGTCGAGCAGGCCGCAAACGGAGCGAGACAGAAGTTGGTGGTGAGCGTGCCGACCACGCCCGCCCCGCTGTGGGTGACGGACAGGCTTATGCTGATTGCGCCGGTCGCCGGGTTGGCGGTCGTAACGCTAAAGGTTGCCGAGGTTTGCGATACCGGCACTCCTGTCTGAGTACCGTACAAAGTGATCGCGGCCGACGGGCTGAGCGCGACGGTGGCCGGCGGCACCAGGGTAATGGTCGCCGTATCGATCTTGGTCCCATCGGGATCCACGGCAGTAGCGGTCACAGTCACCGTGCACGAAGTGGTTTGGGTGGCGAAACTGGCCGCCGTCGGCGCCGTGTACAAGCCGCTGATGTTGATAGTCCCGATCAGCGCCACCGGGCAGGTCCCGGCGCTAAGGCTGTATGTCGGGCTTACACCAGGCGCATTCACTATGGAAGCGTCGAAGGGTTGCGAGTTAGCGGGCGCGGGAGCGTCCGGATAAATCGTTACCGCCTTGGGCGTTATGGTCACACTACTACCCGGATTCACGGTAATGGTTGTGGATACGCTGGGTCCGGCTGCTCCCTCTGCCACAGTCAGAGCTGTGATCGTCACAACCGTGGGGGCGACCACGCCAACCGGAGCATTGTAGGTAGCCGTCGTGACGCCGGCCGCATTCGTCGAAACGTTGGTGATCGTGCCGGCGGTCGCGGAAAGCGTAAAGCCGAGCGGCAGGGTTCCGAAGGAGGCCAACGGATTAGGCGTCACCGTTATGGTCGAGGTGGTGCCGGCCGCGCCGACTGTCGCACCGGAATTCACCGTGGACGGACTGGCCGTAATGGTCATGGCCGGGGGCGCCACAGCGAACGTGATCTGCGCAAGAGTCGGACTAACCACAAATCCGGGGTTCGCACGGCACGTGTATATCGTCACCGGTCCTAGAACAGCTAGAGCCGGCGTGATCGGCGAAGCCGCTGTGTAAGTCATCTGGGAAGTCGGACCAGCGGAAGGTATTGCGAAACCGGTCGGTATCAACGTCCCGAGATTCGACGAGACTACCGCCACGCTCTGCACGCACCCGAGGGCGGAAGTAAACGGATTGGCGCCGCCCGCGCCGGGCAGCGACCAGAGCACAGTGTCCGGGCCGGCGGCGTTAAACGGCGGAGTCTGGCTGGGGCAAATTCCTCCCGTAAGGGGACTGCAGTTCGTATTGGCCACAGTGGAGAACATTTGCACCGAGTTGCCGCTGTACAGCGGTCCTTGGGTGTTCGGGGTGAGCTGAATGCGCTGGATTAAATCCGTCACATTCAGGGTTACCGTGAACGACAGCGGGCTGTCCTTGGCCGGACGGGTGTTCGGCGGGAAGGTGGTGTTCACCGGATCGCCGACCTCGGTAGCGGGAACCGTGGCTGTGTAGACGCCCGGAGGCA
>JBEKVL010001091.1:0-2264 GCA_049514055.1 Tepidisphaeraceae bacterium
GGTGGATGTTGGGCTTCGAGATTTTCAAAACTTCGCGATAGACTCCGGGAGCGATCGAGATGACTCCGCCCTCGCCCGGCGCAACGTCGATGGCCCGCTGAATGGAGTAGTAGTCGCCGGTGCCGGACGCCGCCACGTAGAAAGTCTTGTCCTCCGGCATGACGGTGACAGCAGCCTCGGGCGCGCTGGGGATGGCCGGAAATGCAGCGAAGCGTCCCTGGCAATCGAGGCCGGCCGCCGAATCCGCCGCCACGGCGCCGTGAATCTCCGCGTTTTCCACCTGGAACTGGCCTGGCAGCAGCCCATTCACCGTCACGTTGTCGAGGGTCACCCCCATCTTGTGCTCCGCGTCCAGCCCCAGCAACGTCACCCAGCCGGCGGTCACGCTGTGCACGTTCTTCAACAGAATGTCCCGGTAGACCGGGAGCCGGTTCCCGGGAGCGGTGGTGTAGAGCGAGGTCACCGTGATGGGATTCGCAACGTCGCGCATGCATACGTTTTCGTAAGAGACGTCCCGAACCGGCCCGCCGCGGCTGCGGTCGGACTTGATGCGAATCCCGTTATCGGTGCCGTCGAGCGTCAGGTCGGACACGCGGATGTTGCTTACACCGCCGCTTGTGGCGCTGCCGATCGACATCCCGTGTCCGGAGTAGAAATGATTGTGTGCGATGGTCATGTGGGCGGCCGGAGCCTGGCCCGTCTTGATAGCGACGTTGTCGTCTCCGGTCGAGATGTCGCAGTAGACGATGGTCACGTTGGTGGAAGAGGACGGGTCGATGCCGTCGGTGTTGCGCGCGGTCTTGGGCGTGTGGATCTTGACGCCCCAGGCGGTGAACCCGTTGGTCTGGTTGACTCCCACGTGAAAGTTGGGCGAGTTGCGGAGGGTGATGCGGTAGAGCGTAAAGTCATCCGACTGAGTCACCGCCAGCATTCGCGGGACGGTCTGCCGCTGATCCAGAACCTTGGCGGTATGCGCCAGTTCCCACCACGTAACATCCTGTCCGAGCAGCTTGGCGCCGCCCCGGCCGTCGATGGCGCCGTCGCCCATGATGCCGCTCCCCGGCGCGCGATCGGCGGTGATCATCGGCTTGCAGCCGCCGGCGCCGGTGGTCACGATGCCGCAACCTCCAGGCGCCAGGTCGTAGTCGCGCGGGTCTCGGGAGGCGAACAGCGCGGCGCCGCCGTCGACCAGGAGCGTCACCCCCGGCTTGAGCTGGAGCGGCCCGGCCAGAAAGATGTTCCTGGCGCCGGATGGCTTCAACTCGACGGCCTTCCCCTGTTCACAACGATCGATGGCGTCTTGAATTCGCGCGGTATCCGGCGTCCTTTCGCTTGACTCGGACAAGACTCCCTTCTCCGCGGAAAGCCGCGCCGTTAGAACGACGCACGCTGGCGGGAAGCGGGGCTCAGTGACGTTGCGGGTGTCCTGCGCGCGCAACGCCGGAACCACGGCCAGGGCCATTACCGGCGGCAGACAACAGAAGATGCTCTTCGACGGCATGAACGGTGTTCTCCTTGCTGGCAGCGTAACGCAATTCGGGATTCAAGGCTGCGCTTTGTGAAACACGTACAGGAATACCACCACACTCAGGCTTGCCAGCAGTTTGATTCCCGATTTCAGCAACACTATCGCCGCAACCGCACCAGCCAGAAAACCCGTTACGTCACGGATGAAGCCCACCGCCAGCACAACGGTTAGCAGTGTTATTCCGATCAATGCGAAGAGCGCCGCACTCTTGAGGGTCATGGCGGGAGTATAACACTTACCGAACAAAGACCGAACGGTCGGTCGCCTTGCCCTTAAATCGTTTGTAATCTTTTTGCGGATGAAAGGAATTGAACCGGATGACGTTTAGCTTCCATCCCCGGCCGCGCGCGGTTGGGGTGGTGCGTGGCGCGGTGGTCGGGCGGGTGAAGAAGCTATTGCTGGAAATCCAGGTTCACGGGTGCCGCGGGCGTCGTGAACATAGCGGTTACGGGCGTGTCGCTGCCGACTACTTCGAAGGTCACGCCGCTCAACCACACCGTCCCGGTCCCATCCAGAAGGATTCCGAAGTTCACGCCCGTGGAGCCCGCCGGGATATCCAGCACCACGCTGTACGGTGTCCAATCCGTGGTCCCCTGGACCGGCCGTCCCTGCATGTTATCGAACCCCGCCGTGAGCGAGCCTGCGTCGATACGCATCCAGAGTCCGGCCCATCCGCCGACCTGGTCGGATTTCACGAAACCAGAAAAGCGCACGCGCTTCCCCGAGTAACCGTCCG
>JBEKVL010001092.1:0-2264 GCA_049514055.1 Tepidisphaeraceae bacterium
ATCCTTCGGCTCCGGCTCCTTGCCAGCCTTGGCCAGAGCGGCGTAGTAGCCGCGCATCCGCCCGGCCGGCGAGCCGAATTCGGTCACCAGCGTCGGGGTCGGTGGCAACGTGAAATCCCAGATGGTGAGTTCGACCGGGATCTCGACCGGGCTCTGGTCCTGGGCGGTCACCCGATAGACACCGCGATAGACGCCGGCCTTCGCGTCGGCCGGGACGTTGACGTCGACCCAGAATCCCTGCGTGCGGTCGGCCGGCAGATCGAACGGCACGGCCACGAACCGGGCCTTCGCCAGCGGTTCGCCGGTGATGGGGTTCAGGAAGGGAATCAGCGCATCCGGATACCAGTCGGGTTTGAACGCGTCGTTACGCTGGGTTCCCTGTTTCAGTTCGGTCTGGTGCTGGCGGTAGAGCCGGGCATGCCGCGCGGACAACACAGCGCCTTCAAGGTTCTTGAAGTCTCCCGGCTCGACGCGCACGCCGCGTACGGGTGCATCCGATCGTAACAGAATCTGAAAGCTCTCCCATTCGTTGCGTGCGGCCGCGATCTGCACGGACGAACTTCCGCCCGGCGCATCGCCGCCCAGCACATGCCGGGTCTCGGTCAGGGTCCAGACGTGCCAGTCGGCGGCCGCCTGCCGGGCGAGAACGAAGCCGAGCGTCATGGTGAGAAGCCGTCGGATGATCAGTCGCGTGTCCATGTGTTCTCCTGTCCGCGTCAGTGCGTCCCCCCCGCGCATCATACGAGGCACGGGCGGGAGTTGTTGGCGTCGATTAGTGAGTTTCGGGCTTGTTCAGGAACGCCATTCTGCAGGTAACACGGAGAGGCTTCGCCACGCTCTGCATGACACGCTTGCGTTACCGGGGTTTGAACCATGCTCAATTCCATTTCGTTGGGCAGGACCGGAAACACAGAGGTCGATGGCAGGTAGTGAACTCGGGAAGCAGTGACGATGCGTCGGAGTGCCGACACCGCGGGCTGGAAGCCCGTGCCGCGACATTTCCTGGAGCAACTCATGAACCTCAACTCGGTCTGTGGGCGAACGAAGTATTTGGTGGGCCTGGCCGCGTGCTGGCTGGTGTTGGCCATGCCGCCTGGGGCGATGGGCGAGGTCCTCGAACAGTTCGCGGTTCAAGGTTCGCGGGCGCACAACCATCCGTACCTCGCCGATCCGGGGTTGTCGGCGTCTGGCACGGCGATGGTAGAGGCGGTGGACGACGAGGCGCAGCGAGGATTCATCGTTTTCGCAAAGCCGGCGTCCTTTGTCATTCCGCCAGACTACGCGCCGGGCCGCGATGAGCGGTGCGCGTCGCTGGCCACACGGGATTGTCCGGGACAGTATGGGCCGATCACGTTTGCGGTGTTAGCGCTCGAAGGGAGCGATTTCGCGGTTTCGGTGACCGATTTGAGCGGGCCGGGCGGCAAGACACTCTTGGCCGAGAATCTCGACGTGCGGACGGTTCGCTACGCCAAGGTCTCGGCCCGGGGCAGGACCGAAGTCATTCCGTTGCTGCTGGAGCGGGTTCGCAGCGTTCCGGTGGCCGCCAGGCGCGTGCAGCAGTTCTGGATCACGTACTATCTGCCGCCGGATCTGCCGGCCGGGGATTACGCCGGCAAGGTGCGGATCATAGTTGGCGGGGTTGAGAAGCTGTCGTTGCCGCTGACGATCACGGTCTACCCATTTGTGCTGGCCGAGCCGGAGAACGAGGCGTTCATCTACTACAACAACTCCACCGAGATTCGCGAGTTGCCGCTGGTGCGGAAGCAACTCATCGACCAGCGCTGCCACATGATGAACAGCAGCACGCTCACGCTGCCGGTCACCACGCCGGGCGAGTTGGTGCGCGACGCCACGGCGCAGATATTGGACATGTATCGCGACATTCACTTTGCCCGGCCCGAGGTGCATGTCGATCTGTGGAACCGGATCACGGCCGAGTGGCTGAACACGCCGGACAAGTCGATCAAGATGTACGGCCCGTGGTTCCGCTACTATGCCTTCAGCGAGAAACTCGACGATCGCTATGTGGACGCGGTGCGGTTCATCCACGAGGAATGCCGCAAACGCGGGCTGAAGTTGGTGCTGTCGGTGGCCGACGAGGCGGGTAGCCATCCGTGGACCGCGCAGGCGGCCCAGCACTACAACGACCTCATCAAGCTGAAGTTGCCGGAGGTTACGCGGGAGCTGACCTGCGGCGGCGGCTGGGCGATGAAACTGCCGGAGGATGAACTCTGGAAAGGCCGGCTGGATCTGTGGATGACCAA
>JBEKVL010001093.1:0-2263 GCA_049514055.1 Tepidisphaeraceae bacterium
CGATCACGGTGCATTCGGCCGTGGTGGTCTCTATCATCTGGTTCACGCCCCTGCGCGAGTGGTTCCTCAAGAAAAGCGACCGCAACGAAGTCGTCGCTAATATTCCCGAGGCGCGTGGAAGACAACTGATCGATCTAATGATGATCGCGGCCACGAACCGGGTCCGGGCAACACTCGAGGAACAGCAGAAGATTGCCAAGGGCCTCGAGCAGTACCGGGACGGCGCCATGCAGCGGTTCAAGAGCCAGATCCCCGGCGAGAGCCTCGACGTGCTCGGTTCAGCCGGCAAGCCGATCGACGTGGATCTCAAAGGCAAGACGATCCCCCAACTGTACGATGTCGCAAAAGACATCGAAACCACTGCCCACGGGTTCTACAGGCAGTTCAGGGTCATCGAGCTGGCGCGCATTCAAGGCGTTAGCTTGAGAGACTCGACGGCGGCGACGAGGATCGCCGTCCCCGCGCACCCGGACCTCGACCTCAAAGCATTCGAGCACGTAATCGTCAGGCTGAAGGACCCCAATCGCGACATCCTTCAGGCCGAGATCGACAAAGTCCGCATCGAAGTGGCTTCCATGGTGGCCGCCGAACAGCGAATGCTGGACATGGTCAAGGGCATCATGGGCGACGACGCCGGCGGAACGATCTTCGGCGGAGGAGCAGGCGGGGTGGCTGCCGGCGGGATCTTCGAGGGCGCAGGCGCCGCGCCCATGAGGCGCGGGGAGCAGTTCCAGGGGTACTCCACGGCCGTCGGTACCGATGCTACCCATGCTTGGGGAGTGGGCGTCGGTCCCGTTACCCACAGGGACGAAGTCTTCCCGATGCAAAAGTCCATGGACCTGGGACGCAATTTGCCGGGGCACGGCCGCAAGCTCGTGGCAGACGCCTCGGAGCAAAACACCTGGATGTTCGTCGACAGTTGGTACATCATCGGCCCGTTCCCGAACCCTAACCGGGAGAAGATCGATTACGCGTTCCCGCCCGAGTCAAGCCTGGACAGGGGCATTGATCTCGATGCGGTCTATATCGGATGGGAGGGCAAGCCGGTCCGGTGGCAGTACCGGATGTCCAATGCGCTGCCCGTTGTCCCGCACCAGCCCGTCGACGCGGCGATCTGGTACTCCTACACGGAAATATACGCCGAGAAGGACCAAGAGCGGCTCTGCATTTTCGGCAGCGACGACTACGGCAAGGCATGGATGAACGGCGAGGTAATCTTCATGAGCGGCAAGGTGCCTCATCCGTGGATTCCCGATCGCGGCATCGGGAAAGTCCATTTCAAGAAGGGCTTCAACCCCGTGCTGTTCAAGCTTGAAAACGCATGGGGACGCACCGGGTTTTCCATGTGCATCTATCTGGGCGAAACGTGATCACCAGGAATCCTATGCTGCAATGAGCATACTCTGGAGCAAACGGGGCATCGCCGTCTTGGCCGGCGCGCTGGTCTTCCTTGTTGCGGAGGGTTGTGGAAAACCGTCGACGCCCGCGGCCACCGCGGCTCGCCGTGCGATCGACAACCTCCGAAGTCCCGACCCGCAGACCCGCGCCTCCGCTGCCAGGCGGCTGGGCGAATTGAAGTTCGCGGATGCCGTGCCCCAGTTGATTCGCACTCTCGTCGATCCCGAGCAGGAGCCCCGAATCGAGGCGATCGTGGCGCTGGGCGAGATCGGCGGCGAGCGCGCGGTCGATCCGCTCCACAAGGTCCTTCGATCTTCCGAATGGATCGAGCGCAAGGCGGGCGCAGACGCGCTTAGGAAGGTGAAAGACGCCCGTTCCATCGCTCCGCTCCTGAGCGTGCTGGGCGACGAGCACTCCGCCGTGGCGGCCGCAGCCGCCCAGGCGCTGGTTGCCATCGGGCAGCCGGCGACGCCGCCGTTGATCGAGACGGGCAAGAATGCCGCGGAGGAAATTCCCGTTCGGCACGCGGCCCTGGCGGAAACCAATGCGGCGGTGAAGACGGCTGCCGCGAACGCTGACGCCGCGCGCCGGACACTGGAACGTCTGCAGGGCCCCGACGCGACTCGGAAACCAAGCCGCTCGAAACCCGAGGGCGGCAAGCAGCGCAAGATCGTTGAAGATAACCCGGAGGAAAAACCGGTCCGCGATAAGCTCGTGAAAACCGGCAGGTCGGCCGACTACACCGACGTCAGGGGGCGTGGACGGCCGGGCTCGGCGCCTAAACGCGAGTTGCCGCCTCAGGACGACCCTCAGGAAAAGGCCGCGGCCCAACAAGCGGCCGACAAGGCCGCCGTCGAGAAGGCCG
>JBEKVL010001094.1:0-2258 GCA_049514055.1 Tepidisphaeraceae bacterium
GCAAGAGGAGTGTCAACAGTTCGATCGCGGTCGAAGTGTGCCGGCATGGCGCGGTCGAGCAGGGATCGGATGCGGCCGGCGTCGACCGCCGCACCAGTGCCGCGCAGCATTGGATCGTGCGCCACGACGACCCTCGACTTTGCGGCCAGCGCCGCCGGTTGAGCCTCCGCCATCCGGCTGGTGCCCAGGGCCACGGCGCCGCTGAGGCACCGCCTTAGAAAATCGCGGCGGCTGGCGCTCGGCAAGGCTGGCATAAGTGACTCCGTTCACAAAGCGGCAAGGGTTCGACCTTGAGGTGAGAGTGACCTGCGCCGCCAGTCACAAGGCATAGCGGATTCAGCGTCAGTTTTCAGTGACGAGTGGCACGGCAGAGACCGCGGGGTCGAGTGTCGTACATTACGCTGATTCTAAATGGTTTAATTCCAGCCGAGCGTCCTGAGTCATTGATTTATGCAACAAATACTCAGTCATCTGAGCGCAGCCGAAGAACCTGCCTCTCCGAAATTCCTGCGCAAACGGTGGGGCGGCACAACGCTCGGCCAGCCCATCTCCCAAACCCGAATCGACCAACCGATCGAAGCTGCTATAACTGAATTCCAAGACACAATGACCACCGCCCAAGACACCGACTGGATGCGCCGCGCCCTGGAGCTAGCCAGCCGCGGCATCGCCGTCACCTCGCCCAACCCCGTCGTCGGCTGCGTCATCCTCGACCGCGCCGGCCAAGTCGCCGGCGAAGGCTGGCACGAGTACGGCCTGGTCGAACACGCCGAAGTCGTCGCCCTCCGCGAAGCCGCGCAGCACGCCGGCAACCGGCTCCTGGGCGGCACTGCCTACGTCACCCTCGAGCCCTGCAACCACACCGGCCGAACCCCGCCCTGCACCCAGGCCCTCATCGCCTCCGGCCTGCGCCGCGTCGTCGCCGCCACCATCGACCCCAATCCACATGTCGCCGGACACGGCCTGCAAGCCATGCAGGCCGCCGGCATCGAAACCTCCATCGGCCCCTGCGAAAAGGAAGCCCGCCGCCTCAACGAGCCCTTCGCCCGCTGGAGCCAACACCAGCGCCCCTTCGTCCTCATGAAGGTCGCCATGACCCTCGACGGCCGCATCGCTCCGCCCGCCGGCCGGCACCAGGTCCGCGAGCCCTATTGGATCACCTGCGAAGAAGCCCGCGCCGCCGTCCAGCCTCTCCGCTGGCAGGCCGACGCCGTCATGGTCGGCGTTGACACCGTCCTCGCCGACGACCCCATGCTCACCGACCGCAGCGGCCGCCGCCGCCGCCGCCCCCTCCTGCGCCTCATCCTCGACTCCGCCCTGCGAATACCCCTCGACTGCAAGCTGGTCTCCACCGCCCAAAGCGACGTCGCCGTCTTCACCGTCTCCAACAACCAGGCCCGCATCGACGAACTCCGCGCCCGCGGCGTCCGCGTAGAAATCCTTCCCGCGGATGCCGGCCGCGTCCCCCTGGGCAAGGTTCTAGACCAGCTCGGTCAGGAAGGCATCCTCACCCTGCTCACCGAAACCGGTACCCGCCTCAACACCGCCCTGCTCGCCGGCAACCACGTCGACCGCGTCCACTTCTTCGTCTCCCCGCAGATCATGGGCTCCGACGCCGTCCCCGCCTTCAAAGGCATGCCCACTCCCATCCAAATGGCGGAAGTAGAAGTAGAGCGCTACGGCAATGACCTCGGCCTCTGCTCCCTCCTAAAAGACCCCTGGCCACCAAGCCAAGCACCCGGCCAAGTCTGAGAAATCCCGCAAACTCAAATCGAAACGTTTCCATCTTGAGCGAAGGTCGCCGCAGCGACCATAGTCGAAAGATCTACAGTTGCTTTTAGGCGCCGTCGATATGCCAAAACACTTCTCCGGCTTGGCAGTCAATCATCTCGAACCCAAGAGAGGCTGCCAACCATCGGCACGGTCAATCCGCTTGCTTCATCCGCTCAAGCTTCGACGCATCGTACCCCTTATCCTTCAAGCGGCTCGTGATTCCTGCAAAATCCGCCTCATCCATCTGCGGAGTGCGGCTCAGAATCCATAAGTACTTCCTGCTCGGTTCGCCGACCACCGCATACTCATAGTTCGGCCCGAGCTCGATAATCCAATAATCCCCGAAAAACGGCCAGAAGAATGTCACTTTGAGTTTGGCGCCGGTTTTCTGGTCAACCACCTTCGCCCAGCCGCTCGATTGCGTGAGCCTGCCCGCTTGCGTCGTGCAGCTATTCACAACGCTCACCTTGCCGTCGGGTCGGATA
>JBEKVL010001095.1:0-2256 GCA_049514055.1 Tepidisphaeraceae bacterium
CCACCAGACCAACTTCACCGATGCGCACCGGCAAACCTAATGTTATCGCGGCCGACATGCCGGCCGGCTTGCCGTCGATGAGAAGCCCGCGCCGGGCCTGGCACACCAGCTGCCCGTCGCGGATCACCAGGACCACCGCCTCTGTCGCCTCGTCGCAGCGCACATGTGCCGCCGCACCCGGGCCGATCACCAGTTCGCGGTCCATGAGTATCACCCGCCGCACGTCCACACGCGGCAGCCGCCCGGCCTTCAAATCCAGCACCGCCGACGTGCTGGCCGGGCTCGGCAGACGGAAAACCAGTTGTGATCGCGCCGACAGCGCCACGCAATCGCCGGTGGCCAGCAGCCTGCCCGTCGTCGGGCGCTCGTTCACCGCCACCGGAACGGACGACCGGGCGAAATAGTCATCCTCGATCCGCTCGATCGCGATCACAGGTGTCTGTGCCTCGGTCAGCAATCCGACATCGCAAGCGGGCGAGGAACTGATCGGCCCGACGGTCACGCGCGCGCCACGATGCACCAGAAAACTACCCACGCCGTCAACCTGCAGGAGAAATCTGGCGGGGAGTGACTCGGCCTTGGGCCCCTGGCACACGGGGATCGCCACCGCGGCCGCCGCCTCTGGAAACGCCGGCCGCGGGACCCGCTGCCTCGGCTCGCCGCTGTCCACGAATCCCAGCGGCCCGGCCCGCAGTTGTTCCATTGCCTCGCCGGCCTGCTTCATGCTGACGATCGCCGCGTCAAGCCACGGCGCTTCCGGCAGCATCGCCGCCAACCGCCGGGCCGACTCCTGGGCCTGCTGCAAATCCCCGGCCGACACATGGACCCACGCCATGCGGCACTGATGAACGATCCGCTGCAACTGCTCGGTTTCCACGCTGCCGCACGCCAGCCGTTGGAGCCGCGCCAGCAACGATCCGGCCACATCCAGCCGTCCCGACCGCAGTGCCTCGGTGATCCGTTGCGAGACTTTCTTCTTTACCTGACCCGACAACTCGCGGACCCGCAGATCCGTCCCCGCGGCCGGGGGCGCCTTGGCCAGTTCATCCACGGCCGCCTCCCAGTCATCCCGGCCCAGGCACTCATTGGTCCGGGCCACCAGCGCGTCCACGGTCGCCTGCTGCTGGGCCACATCCTGCAACAGCCCGACGGCAGGCCGGGTCTCGCCCAGGTTGGCCAGTATCCGCTGCCCGGCCGACAGGTGTCCCTGGCGAATCTCCTGCCGTGCCGCGGCCAGCGCCTGGGCCTGCTCCCGGTCCGCCTGGCGAACGGCCGCCGTGGCCGCCGCCACTGCCACCCGGAGCTTGGCCACGTCCCCGGTATTCCCGGCCAGCCGCGCCGCCTTCTGACTGTCAGCGTCGGCCTGCCCCAGCCGGCCGGCCGCCAGATGTTCCCGGCCACGACTCACCAGAGCCTGGGCGATACGGCCGGCCAATTCCTGACCGCGCCGATGGGCCCACATGTCCTGGGCTCTGACAAGCTCATACGCCTCGTCAAGCCGGCCGGCTTCCAAGGCACACTCAGTCTGTTTGATTCGGAGGATGAGCACGTTTTCACTCCGCTGGCACCACCACGATGCGTCAATATAACGTCGGACCCGGGCATGACCATCATTGAGACCCCCGCACTCGCGGCGTGGCCGGTTAACCGACCACGTCCGAGCACGTAAGATGCCGACATTCTGATGCCGCGCCTAGGGCCTTTGTGCCGTCAGCGTCCGCGTCTCGGGTTCACACGGCGTCTTGCCCGCCTTCTCGGCGTCAAAATGCTCATCCACCGTCGTCAGCAGTTGCTGCTCGTTGATCACGTCAATCCGCATCGGCTCGGTGAACCGCGCCTCATGCGCCAGCACCCGCTCGGCCACATCGAGTTGCGTCTTGATCTGCCCGATCAGCTTTTCGGTCTGCGCCAGTTTGCTGTTGTCCACGCCCACCTTCGATCCCACCGACGCCGCCTGCACCAGGCGGAACTGGCCCTGCAACGACTCGATCTGGCTCTCCAGCAGCGCCTTCTGCGACCGCGCCCGCTCCACCAGTTGCATGCTAGCCGCCAGCGCCTTCTCCCGGTTTTCCAGCAGCCGCCGTTTCCCGGCCAGCACCACCTCGGCCTCCTTGTACCGGTCAAACCGCCGCGCCAGTTCGTCCTTCACCTGCTCGCGCGAGTAGCTGATCCCACCCATGTAGAAGCTGGCCTGCGACGTCGCCAGCGAATCCCGCAGCGTTGCCACCCTCGCCTGCTCGTCGCTCAGGCTCTTGG
>JBEKVL010001096.1:0-2253 GCA_049514055.1 Tepidisphaeraceae bacterium
AGGTAACATCGCATTCTTTATTTTTCGTGTCAAGAGCAAGATGCGGGTTGCGTGACATTTCCAGCGGAGTCTGCTATAAGGCGGCCATCATACGAGCCTGCGGCGTGCCGCTTCATCGCCCCCTCCGGGGCCTGCCGCCAGAGAGATGCGGCGGGCGACGGATCGGTTACAGGCGCCGGCCCGGCCCACCCAGAAGGAGGTGCTTTGTGTCTCAGGAATTCCAGTCCCCACCTAGGATCATCACCGGCGAGGGATCGGCGAGCGCCGTCGGTGCCCAGGCGCAGGCGCTGGGCGCCACGCGAGTCATCGTGGTCACCGACAAGGTCCTCCGCGAGAAGACTGATTGCGTGACCAACACCGTTGGCTGTCTGAAGACCTCCGGCCTCGCAGTCGAGGTGTTCGACGACGTCGAGCCGGATCCTTTGGTCGGCACCGCGCTTCGCAGCGCCGAGTTCGCCCGGGCCTGCAAGCCCAATCTCGTGGTCGGGTTGGGCGGCGGGAGCGCGCTGGACATCGCCAAGGCGACCGCGGCGATCCTGGCGAACGAGGCGCCGCTCACCCAGATGTGGGGGGTCGGGAACGTCCCGGCACCCGGGCTGCCGATGATCCTCTTGCCGACGACGGCCGGGACCGGCAGCGAGGTGACGCCGAACTGCATCCTCACCGACGTGAAGCCCGGCGGCGGACACATGAAGAAAGGCATCGTCAGCTCGCACATCCTCGCCCGGATCGCGATCGTGGATCCCCTCCTCACCGTCACCGCTCCGCCCCTCACAACTGCATCCGCGGGGATGGATGCCTTGACGCACGCCATCGAGACCTACGTCTCGCGCAGCGCCCAACCCTTGACGATGCCTCTGGCGCTCGAAGCCATCCGACTCATCGGCAAGTATCTGCGCCGCGCCGTCGCCAACGGAGCCGATCTGGAGGCCCGGCGCCACATGGCCAATGCCAGTATGATGGCAGGTCTGGCATTCGCCAACGGCTTCTTGGGCGGCGTGCATGCCATCGCCATGGCGATGGGCGGCCAGTTCGGTGTGGCGCATGGAGTCGCCAACTCCCTGATGCTGCCCTATGTGATGGAGTTCAACGAAATGGCCGCGACGGAAAAGTTTGCCGCGATCGCCGAGGCGTTGGGCGAGCCCGTCGAAGGCCTCTCCGAGCGGGATGCGGCCCGCTGCGCGACCGAGGCCGTTACCAGCTCGTGATCGATGTCGGGCTGCCGCACGTCCTGGCTGATGTCAAGATCTCGAAAGACTCCATCCCCGCGCTGGCCGAGGAATCCTTCGGCAATCAGCGGCTGCTCAAGAACAACCCGCGCACCGCAACCCTCCAGGACCTAGGCCGAATCTTGGAGGCGGCCTCCGGCATGACGGATTGATCGCGGCCGGTTTCCACAACAGACTAAGCCGTTGTCAAAGAATAACTTGACCGGAGAATTTCCGGAAACGGCATAAGGAGCCGTAACGAAATTCCAATGGATGGACAAATTATTTCGTAACGGCTCCTAACAGGCTGCTAGACTCGGAAAGGGCGTGACGGCCCGTTGCCGTCCTGGGCCGGACGCGGGTCGGAAGGGAGGACTGGGATGAATCGGCGGCTCTATTTTCTCCGGCACGGACAAGCCGGAAACCGGACCGAGTGGCAGGAGGACGACTCGGCGCGGCCGCTCACGACCGAGGGGAAGCGGCGCATCAAGCGCGAGGCGGCAACCATGCGCAAGCTGGTTCTGCCACTCGACCTGATCGTCAGCAGCCCGCTCATCCGTGCGCGGCAGACCGCCGAGACCGTGGCGGAAACCTTGGGTCTCACCGCCAGGCTGGTCACGGATTCACGGCTGGAGCCGGGGTTCGGCCCGAGACAGTTGAAGGCGCTCCTGACAGCGCACCGCGACGCATCGACTCTGATGCTGGTCGGACACGAGCCGGATTTCAGCGAGACGATCGGCCACCTGATCGGCGGAGGCCGGCTGGACCTCAAGAAGGGGGCGCTGGCACTGGTGGAGCTGGAGGATCGAGCCTCCTTGACGGGCCGGCTCGCCTGGCTGATCCCGCCCAAGGTCCTGGATCGGTAGCGGGAACGCGCCGTTGAGATTGTAGGTCAAATCGAGGACAAGGTTCAAGAATGATCGTCAGGCAACCTTCGCCGCGAACCTGACGACCGGGACAGCGATCCGGCGCGCAGCGCGCAATTTCTTCGAATCCTCGATGATCGCGGCCAACGATTGGCCGACATCTGCCTTGACCACGCGCT
>JBEKVL010001097.1:0-2252 GCA_049514055.1 Tepidisphaeraceae bacterium
CACGGGCGGTCCAGCTTCATCCCGCGCGAACGGCGCCAGGGGTTTGACTACTGGAAAGTGCTGGAGTGTACGCACGACTACAACAACTCCTTCTACTATGCCGATGAGCCGACGAAACTGAAATGGGACGGCTACGATGCCCTTGCCCAGACGCGCGATGCCCGGCAGTACCTCCGCGACCATGCCAAGTCGAATAAGCCGTTCCTGCTGTTTCTGGCCTGGGGGCCGCCGCACGATCCATACCAGACCGCCCCGGAGAAATTCCGCGCCATGTATTCGCCGGAGAAGCTGACCTTGCGGCCAAACGTCCCCGAGGCCGCGGCGGCCAAGACGCGGAAGAACCTGGCCGGCTATTACGCCCATTGCTCGGCGCTGGACGAGGCTTTCGGCGAGTTGCGCCGCACGCTGGCCGAAACGGCGCTGGAGCAGGATACGATCCTGGTGTTCACCGCCGATCATGGTGACCTGATGGGCGCGCACGGCGGCGCCAACAAGCAGCAACCCTACGACGAGTCCACCCACATCCCCCTGCTGCTGCGCTGGCCGGCCGGTCTGGGCGGCGAACCCAGACGACTGGATGCGCTGCTGAACTCCGAGGACTTCATGCCCACAATCCTCGGCCTGTGCGGCGCGGCCATTCCCAAGACGATCGAGGGGCTCGACTACAGCGGCCATCTGCGCGGCGGTCCCAGTCCATCCGACGGGACAACGCTCATCAGTTGCGTGGCGCCGTTCGGCCAGTGGCCGCGCAAGGCCGGCGGCCGGGAATACCGGGGCGTTCGCACGGTTCGCTACACCTTCGTACGCGACCTGAACGGTCCCTGGCTGTTGTTCGACAACCAGCAGGATCCATGGCAGATGACCAATCTGGTGGGTCGCCCGGAACACGCCCGGATTCAGGCGGAACTCGACGCCACGCTGACACGAAAACTAGCCGCCGCGAAAGACGAGTTCCTTCCCGGCGACCGCTACATCGCCAAATGGGGTTACAAGGTTGATGCGACGGGGACGGTGCCGTACACGCAGTGATGGGGTCGCTAGCCCGGATTCCCGCGGCCCCCTGTCGCTACCAACAAAACAGGCTCGGGGACGGCGTCGGGAGTGCCTGGAGGCGAGGATCCCCTCCAGACCCAGTTTGCTGATGGTTCCCAGCAGTGTAGAGAGGCTACTCCATCGCGGCGGAAATCGTGATGCAGGCTTCCAGCCTGCGGCAGGCTGGAAGCCTGCACCAACCGCAATGCCATTCGAGCCGCGATGGACTACAGCCCGGCCAACTCCCCATACAGCGCCGCCGCCGTGCGCATGCCTTTGTGGAACGAGTCGAGATCGAACTTCTCGTTCGGCGAATGCACGCGGTCATCAGGCAGGCCGAAGCCGACCAGCAGCGTGTCGATGCCGAGAATTGTCTTGATCTGGCCGACGACGGGAATACTGCCGCCCTCGCGCATGAAGACGGGCTCGGTGCCGAAGCCGGTCTTGACGGCCGCGCCGGCAAGTTTCATGGCCTTGCCGTCGATGGGGACGACAATGCCGGGGGACGCGCCGAACTGGCGGAACTCCAGCGTCACCGTACTCGGGCAACGCGATTTCATCGCGTGCTCGAAGGCCGCCTGGATCTTCTTCGGATCCTGGTTGGGCACGAGGCGCATCGACACTTTGGCCGACGCCTTGGCCGGGATGATCGTCTTGGCGCCGGGTCCCTGGTAGCCGCTGGTCAGGCCGTTGATGTCGCAGGTGGGACGGGCCCAGCGGCGTTCGAGCGTGGTGAAGCCGATCTCGCCGGTCAGGCCGGGTAGCGACAGTTCCTGCATCGCCTGCTTGTCGTCGAAACCGAGTTTGGCCCAGGCGTCGCGCTCCACTTTCAGCAGCGCGACGACATCGTCGTAGAAACCGGGGATATTCACGCGGTCGTCGCGATCGTGCAGCGTCGCGAGCATTGCGCAGAGCACGTTGGCGGGGTTGGGAACAGACCCGCCGAACATCCCGGAGTGCAGGTCGTGGCTGGGTCCGGTGACGATGACTTCCATGTAAATCAGCCCGCGCAGGCCGTAGGTGATGGCCGGGATTCCGCGGGCAAACTGGTTGGTGTCGGAGATGACGGCCACGTCGGCCTTGAGTTGCGGGGCATACTCACGGAGGAAGGTCTCGAGGTTGTCGGAGCCGATTTCCTCTTCGCCTTCGATGACCATGATGATATTGACCGGCAGGCCGCCATTGGCCTGCCAGGCGCGGATGGCCTCGACGTGGCACGA
>JBEKVL010001098.1:0-2252 GCA_049514055.1 Tepidisphaeraceae bacterium
GACGGCCGTGCTTCGCCTGGGGCGACGCTCTGGCAAGGGCCGTATCGCCGCAGTGGTCGCGACGTTCGAGGCCACTGTCAACGCCGTCGCCCACCTGGCCGCCGTGCCAGTGGGCGAGCGGGTCTCAATCGTGGTAGTCGCCACTTCTCAGGTACAGGCGAGGATCGTCCATCGCTACGTGCGCGGCTTCTTTCGCCGTCCGGCGTTGGCGCCATTGGTCGCAAGAGACACGGACGACGAGCTCGAATTGACAAACGGCATCGTGATTACGACCGTGCCGGCCACGGCCGCCGCTGCCCGTGGCTCGGCCGTGCCCGTCGTCATCATGGACGAATGCGCCTGGTATCAAGGTCGCGATGGCAGTCTCATCGACGCGAAAGAGATATACGACGCGCTCGGCCCGGGAGCCGCCCAATTCCCGGAGCGCCGCGTCATCCTCGCGTCAACGCCCCGATGGTCTACGGGCTTCTTCGCCGATATGTGCGCGCTGGGATCTTCGGGCCAGTTTCCCGATATGCGGACGTTCTTCGCTACCACGGAGGAGATGAACCCGAAGATATCGCGCGAGTACCTGGCGCAAGAGCGGGCCAAAGATCCGGCCGCATTCGCCCGCGAGTTTGAGGCCGTCTGGGATTCAGGCATCGGCGCCGTATTCGAGGGTGAACTCGTGCGCGCCGCGGTCCGGGAGGCCGAACGCCTGCCCGCCATCCCGGACGTCCGCTACACGATGGCGATCGACCCCGCCTTCACAGGCGATACCTTCGCCGCCATCGTGGGCCATGTCGAAACGTCCGGCCGCGTTGTGGTCGACGTGGTGCAAGGCTGGCACGGCACGAAGGGCTCCCCCGTACAGGTCGACCGCACCCTGGACGAGCTGGCCGTGCTGTCGGGCGCATACAACCGCGCCGCCGTGTTGACGGATCAATTCGGCGCACAGCCGATCCGCCAGGGGCTAGCCGCCCGCGGTCTATCCGTCTCTGAGAAGCCCTGGACGAATGAAACGAAGGTCGACGCCGTCGCAGCCGTGCGCCGCTGCCTCTATTCCGGGCGCCTGGAGATCCCGCCCCATCGCGAGCTCGTCTCCGAGCTGGTCACCCTGGAGCAACGGCCCACGCCATCGGGCCGTCCGCGGATCGCCGCGCCCGGTGGCGGGCATGACGACTACGCCACCGCGCTACTCGCCCTCTGCCTGGAGCTAGAGGCGCCGATTACACCCGGCATTCTCGGGGTATATCGGAAGCTCTACGGGCCGGAGGCCGTAGCCCAACGGCCGCCCGAGCCGACCCGGGAACGCTGCCCGCATATGGTGCGGAACGCGGAGGGCGCGCCGACTCGCTGCGCGCTGTCGTTCGGGCATCCGGAGACGGAGCACGTCCCCGGCGAGGTGATTGCGGCATGAAGGCCGGGAGCCTCTACGGCATGCGTAGGCCCCCTCTGAGGCGCGGAGGCCGTTCTGAAAGGAGGCCCCTATCAATGGCCACGCGCGACAGGCTGGATATAGACTCACTCGAACCGGACGATGGTCACGGCTCGAACGTTGGGGACTCGAATGGGCGAGGGAGTTTCGAACCGGGCGTCCGCCCAATCGCAGAAATCGGTAAGGTCACTGCGCACGAACTGGCGTGCGCCAGGCCACGCGATTACTGGATGGAGGTTGGGCCAGATGCCGCGGAGGTGGTTACGGAATCGCGGTGGAGGTGTACACCGCATGAGTTGGCGCCGGGTCGTTGCGAGGTGGCCCTCTCCGACGGTCTCGAAGTCCTGCCCAAAGACGGTGAAGAGGAGACACCCAACGCTGAAGTGCGCCAGGTACGCATCCGGGGGTTTCAGTTCATCCGTGAATACCGCTCCCGCATAGTTCCACGACACAAGCGATCCCTCCATATCCAGACCCGAAATCCAGACCTGTGATCCGGGCGGGGGGCATGGATCGTCGCGATGGTCGTACAGCCATCGGAAGTGCGACACGGGCGCAAAGCCATCGCCCCGTGCTTCCTTCAGCGCAATCTCGATCAAGAGCGCTGTCTTGACAGCCCAGGTAGCCGGGATCGTTTGCATGTCTCCGGCTGAGAAAGCTGCCCTCCGGCCTTGTATGGCATCTGAGATCAACGGCTTGACGCGATTCTCCAAGCCGGAGAGCCATTCGTTGTTGCAGGCGCGGCAGACTGCCCCGCGCACTGTTAGGACAATTGTCTCGTCAGTTCGGATCACCCGGCCTGTTCGGTTCTTCGTTACCTTGACTGGGCCGGTGA
>JBEKVL010001099.1:0-2250 GCA_049514055.1 Tepidisphaeraceae bacterium
CGACGGCCTTGGTCACGGCGTCCGTCGCCTGGTGGATGCCCCGGGACAAGGCCATCGGGTCGGCGCCGGCGGCGATCATCTTGAGCCCTTCGCGATAGATCGCTTCGGCCAGCACGGTAGCAGTCGTCGTACCGTCCCCGGCCACGTCATTGGTCTTCTTAGCGGCCTCCTTGACCAACTGCGCACCCATATTCTCTTCCGCGTCGCCGAGTTCGATTTCTTCGGCCACGGTCACCCCGTCCTTGGTCACCTTGGGGGCGCCCCAGCCCTTGTCCAAGACGGCGGTCCGCCCGCGCGGCCCTAACGTGCTACGCACCGCCTGAGCTAACTTGCCGATACCGGCGGCCAGCGGCTGCCGAGCTTCGTCATCATAGACCATCTTTTTTGCCACAGCGGATTTCCTCCTGTTGACGGCCGATAGACACCCACCCCCATAGGTGACATTAACCATTGGGGGGGTTCGCATTCTGTATGGATGCACCCCTGACGCCAGTTGGCAGCCAAGGCCGAGTTTTTCCATCACGTCTGCAAGGGGCGTGCCAAGACACGTCGGAACGTCGCAAGTCTCATAGATTAGTGAAGTTCCGGCTCTGCGGGTGATTGTGAGCCTAGAACGCGGAGTTGCGGTACTGGCCAAAACACGGTGCCAATTTGGCAGGCTAAGCCGCAAGCGGCCAAGTCATGGCGTGAAATCCTCGTTGGCCTCCAACCCTTCGCAGAATCGGGCCAAGAGTTCAGCCGCCTTGTCCATATCGTCCAGCGAAATCGTCTCGACCGGGCTGTGCATGTAGCGGTTGGGAACACTGACCAACCCAGCGGCCACTCCGGAGCGGTTCACCTGGAGCGAATTGGCATCGGTGGGCGTCGCCCGGCCGCAGGCGGCCATCTGATACGGGAGCTGGTGCGTCTCGGCTGCCTTGACCAACAGGGTGACGACGCGGGGATTCATATTCGGTCCCCGCTCAATGACGGGCCCCTTGCCCAAGACGATGTCGCCCTCTTCTTTTTTCTCGATCGTGGGGCAATCGGTGGCGTGGGTCACATCAACCGCGATCCCCACCTGCGGATCGATCCCGAACGCGCTGGTCCGCGAGCCCCGCAGCCCGACTTCTTCCTGAACCGTCGAAACGGCAAACACGGCCCAGCGGAGCTTGTCGCGACGGATCCGCCGCAGGGCCTCCATCACGACCCACAGACCGCACTTGTCATCCATCGCCGGCGAGGCCGCGCGGCCGTTCCGCAGCTCGCGGTATTCGAGCTCCACGGTCACGGGGTCGCCGATCCGGACCAGCTTCTGGGCCTCGTCTTTGCCGGCCGCACCGATGTCGAGCCACAAGTCCTTCAGCTTCGGGACCTGCTTGCGTTCCTCCTCGGTCAGCAGGTGGATCGGCTTGCGGCCAATGACTCCGGCCAGCGGACCGGTGTCGGTCCAAACGGTCATCCGCTGCCCGATGAGCATCTGCGGATCCCAGCCCCCAATCGATTGGATGTAGATAAACCCGTCGTTATCGATGTACGAGACGATCAGGCCGATCTGATCGCAGTGGCCGGCCAACATTACCCGCCGCGGGGCGTCCGGGTTTCGCACCGCCAAGACGTTGCCGTGGACGTCGGTCTTGACGTCATCGGCAAACCCGGCCGCGTACTGGCGGACCACCTGCTGCAGCCCGCTTTCGTAGCCCGAGGGGCTCGGGGTGCCCAACGCCTGCCGGAAAAACGCCAATGCCTGGTCGTCCATTCTTGCCTCGCTCAATTGGGTTCGAAAGGGGACAGTCCCATTTTCGTGGAACGAAAATTGGGACAGTCCCCCGTCGTGGAACGAAAAGTGGGACAGTCCCCTGGCTCGGGCTCGAGCGTCACGTAGCCGGCCCGCCAGAGCGTCAGGAGCATCTCGTCCAGTTCGCGCTGGCCCGCCTCCAATCGCCGGTCGTCCATCAGCCGCTTGCCGACCAGTTTGCGGACCAGGTCCACCTCGGGCGAGGCATCGAGCATATAGGCCAGGAGCCGCCAGGGCAACGGGCCCTTGCTGTAGAGCTTGCCGGCCTGGGCGGCGCGGAGCTTGTCGAATTGGGCCTCGTTCCAATACTGCTCGTTCTCGCGGCGATGGGGCATTTTCCGCTTCAGGGACTTCTTGGCCTTCATCAAGCCCGGGTCCTTCGTGTCCTCCGGGATGCGGTCGTACTGTTGCCGCCAGCGAGAGATCCGCACGTCGTCTTCGTGGGCCAGGACGAACACGTACCCCTGCTTGTC
>JBEKVL010001100.1:0-2249 GCA_049514055.1 Tepidisphaeraceae bacterium
CGACTCGCCAAGAAGGTCGCGGCAGGCGCCGATTTCGTGCAAACCCAGGCCGTATACGACATCCCGCGTTTTACGGAAGCCATGCGCCGCGTCGTGGACCTGGGTCTCACCGAACGGGTGGCGATTCTGCCCGGCATCATCCTGCCGCGGAGCGCGGCCATGCTCAGATACATGAATGCCAGCGTGCCGGGAGTCCGTGTGCCGGAAGCTCTGATCCAGCGGATGAGCTCGGCGTCGGATCCCAAGGAGGAAGGCTTCAAGATCGCCGTGGAGCTGATCCACGCCGTTCGGCAGATCCCGGGCGTGAAGGGTGTGCATCTGCAGGCCATCGAAGCGGAGCATCTTCTGCCGCAGTTGGCTGAGCGCGCCGGATTGCTGCCCAGACCCTGAATCAAATCTCGGCCGCCGGCCCGCCGCGCGGTCGCATCGGATGGTGGACGATGTCGTCGAAGTATCACATCAGCGTCAACGAAACCCCGCCTCGCTTCGACCCGGCGGGAAAGCTCAACGCGCTCGAGCGGGAGGGCTGCCTGGGTTGTCGGATCTGCGTGAAGCGGACGTCCTGCGTCTATGACGTCTATCGCAAGCGCCAGTTCAACCCAACGCAGGTCGTGGACACCACGGACGTTCTGTGCATCAACTGCATGCGGTGCGTGCAGGAGTGCAAGAAGAACATCCTGGAGCGCGCCCGCAATCCGCAGTACGACCGAATGGGCGATGACTACTGGCAGCCGGACCTGATCGCCAGCCTTTGGAAACAGGCTGAAACGGGCAAGATTCCGGTTTCCGGTGCCGGCTATCGCGGGCCCTTCGTCGGGCCGGGCTTCGACTCCATGTGGACCGACATGTCCGAGATCGTCCGTCCCACCCGAGACGGCATCCACGGGCGGGAGTACATCAGCACGGTGATCGAGTTGGGCCGCCGACCAGCCTTTCTGGAGTTCGACGCGGAAGGGCACCTGCTGAGCGAGGAGCCGCGTTTCGTCGAGATTCCAATTCCGATGATCCTGCAGTGCCCCGACTGCGGTTTTGTGACACCCTCCGTGCGAAAGGCGATAGCGCAGGCCGCGGGGCGGTTGGGCACGATCGCGGGAGTTCCGCTGGAAGACGCCGTTGGAGCCTTGGCAGATCAAAAGGATCACCTGATGGCGCGATTCGATCCGACAAAGGACGATCCCGCGACGCTCAACGGGGTGCCCCTTGCCGAAATCCCCGACTCGGATCGAGCCATGGAGGAGGTGGCTGCCATCCGTGCCTCCAACCCTGCCGTGGTGATCTGCATCCGGGTCCCGCTGGACGAACACGCGGTGACGCGCGCGGTAGCGCTGGCGTCCGCCGGGGCCGAAGTGCTGCACTTGCAAGCGGACCGAAACGGTAGAGGATTGGGCCGACGGCGGGACGACTTCCTCATCCAGCTGGTGCGAGAGGTCCACCTGGCGCTGCTCAACCATTCGCAACGGGATCAGCTGACCCTGCTGGTCTCGGGCGGTATGGCCATGGCCGAGCATGTCGCCAAAATCCTCCCTTGCGGCGCGGACGGCGTCGTGCTTGACACCGCCCTGTTGGTGGCAATGGAATGCCGGTTGTGCCCGGACTGCTCGACCCGAACAGCCTGCCCGGTGGAGATCGACAGTGTGCGCGTTGGATGGGGCGCCAACCGTATAGTCAACCTGATCGGTTCCTGGCACTCCCAACTGATCGAGGTCATGGGCGCCATGGGCCTTCGGGAAGTGCGCCGGTTGCGCGGCGAGCTGGGCCGCGTCATGTTCTTCACCGATCTCGAGCGCGAGAACCTGGCGCCGGTGTTCGGCACGCGATCGCGCCCCGATGAACAGACAACGGTGGATACGGTCAAAGAGAACCTGCTCTCCGTGACGCAGGACCTCGGCCGGCCTGACTGGACGAATCCTGGCCTGAGGGCCGAAATCAAGCCCTGCCCGACCCGCTTCCGCAACACCCTGGGAATCTACAAAGTCGTGCGGACCTCGGCATGCACGGCCTGCGGCACATGCGCGGACGTCTGTCGGTATGGCGTGCACGTCAAGGCCGGCAAGCGCATGCTCGCCCCCAAGGCTTACCTCTGCCAGGGGTTCGAGGTCTGCCGGGGCAAGAGCGCCTTCTGCATGAACCATTGCCCGACGAAAGCGATCCGCGTCGGGCTCGACCAGACGTGGCAGGCGTTCGGCGACCCGCGCTGGCCGGCCGAGCTGCTGGCGGCCTCGTGGAAGCAGGCTGAAACCGGCTATCCG
>JBEKVL010001101.1:0-2247 GCA_049514055.1 Tepidisphaeraceae bacterium
CCTCACCCAGACCCTCCCTGTCGCCATCGCCATGGCCGCCGGACTGCCCATGGTGTCGGCCGTCACCTATAGCATCAGCGAGTTGCTCGAGGACCACCACACCGCGCTGCTGGTGCCGCCCGGCTCGCCCCGAGCGCTGGCGCAGCGAATACTCGAGCTCAAGGAAGACTCCCACTTGCAGTGGCAACTGGCCGACACCGCCCGCGCCGAGGCGTATGACTTCTACGCGCTGACGCGATTCATTGACGAACACCGGGCGCTGTATACGCAACTCGCCAGCGGTGAAGCGGCGTCGATCGCTGAGGCGGAACGCCGGCTGGAGGCCATAGAGGCCGGCAAGGCGGAGTTGATTCCAGGGCCACAGGTGATGCGAGAGCTGCGCGGGCGGACGAAGTAATAATGCGGCGGGAGTGGCTTCCCGGTTCGGCTGGCGTGTACCACAGCTTGTCTACTGCAAACCGTGTTTCGCGGTCGCGCTGGCACGGCTTCCGGCAGGCAAGCCGTCGCACTCGATCTCGGAACGCCCTCACCCCGATACGGTTCACTTAAGCGAATCGATGCCGCCCTGGCGGACGAAGAACCGCGATCAACGATCGCGGCTACAGCTTAAGTGAACCGTATCGGCCCTCTACCGGAGGGAGAGGGAGTGTTGGCGCCGCAGCGTACTGCGGCCACGGGCTTCCATCCCCGTGATGCCGGTGCTCCGGCACATCTTCATTGCCTTGATCGTGCCCGTCGTGTGTTTCTGCGCCCTCCGTTCGCACGCCTGCGTCTTCGATCCGATCGGCCCGTCCACATCCGTCGAAAGCGACCACGCCGTCGTCCGCGCCCCCAACCTCGAATTCGCCCGCGAGATCAACCGGCTCTTCCCGGACGCGCCTCTGGACTGGTATCTCCGCGCCGTGCCGGGCGAAGATCCGGCCAAACAGAGCCGCGACGTCGACGTGGACGAACTCGACGACGCCATCCCCCTGCTACGCCGCGCGGCCGGCCTGTTCGCCCCCGATGAAGAGTGGGCATCCGACGCGCCCACCGGAATCTGTATGCGGGGCGTGAAGAATGCCCCCTGGGACACCAGTCTCGCGCCCCGCCGTGAGGTCATTGGCGAACTCGCGGCCGCCTTCATTGCCAAAAGGCAGTGCCTCGAAGCGCTTCGCCTGCAATTGGCCGCGGAGATCCGCGATGATGCGGCCTACGTTATGGAGTGCATCCTCACTGTCGACGAACTGCGCAGGTTCATCGACACTGACTACCCCATCGCCTCGCCGCCGAAATCAGTCGACGACAACGCCGACGCCGGTGACGACCATTCGGAGTTCGTTCCGGAATTCGTCCGCCACACCTACGGCGGCCGGCTCGCCCGCCTCGGGCGTATCGACGAGGCCCGCCCCTGGCTCGATCCGGAGCTCGGCCCGTTCGCCACGCGCTACCTCGATGCCATGAAACGGTCGCGGGACACGCACATCTCCAGCGCCGATCGTGCAGCCGCGCTCTGGGGCGCGGCCCAGGCGCTGGCCGGGTCCACGCTGACGGAACTGCGGCATGATGGCGGCTACTACGCCCTGTTCGACCGGGACGACACGCTGCTGCAAGTCCGACGCGACAGTCCGGGCCTGAACGTGCTGCCTCCGTCGGCCGACGAACGAGCCCGCCTTGGCCGGCTTCCGGATCAATACGACCGCGTTCGTTTGCGCCTCTACCTGGCCACCGATCTGGCCTGGGAAGCCGCCGAGCTGTCGCCCGATGAATCCGACCAGACGGCCGAAATGCTGTCCAGTGCCGGCCGCTGGCTCCCCAATTGCAAGAACCAGAGTGCCGACCGTTTCTTCAAGGCGCTGGTCCGCCGCTGCTCGACCACGCGACTCGGCGCCGAGACCACGGCGATCCACTGGTTCCCGCCCGAAGGCACGACCGGCGCCGCCCATCCGGGTTTCCGCGCCGCCGACCGCTACGCCAGGATGCTCCAACGCGTCATTGCCGCCGCCCGTGCCAACACGACCTGCCTGTCCGCAGGCCGGCGTCGCGCTGTTGCTCGCCGCTTTCGCCACCCGCCCTCGGCGCGATCGTACGGCACGCTGAGAGTTGCCTCTGCGTCCCAAGGCTCGGAAGAACCGCGGATAACGCCGGGAGGAACGTGGATGAGCCTGAGATTGAGCGCGCAGTCGTGGAGTGTGGCCGCCGCCGTGCGGGAGTCGGGAACGGTTCGCGAGCGCCCGCCGCCCTGGTTGGCATCTCCTTGAATCGTTC
>JBEKVL010001102.1:0-2246 GCA_049514055.1 Tepidisphaeraceae bacterium
GTTGGTACCCACAGATCCATGCCGGCGGATTCTCGCTGACCGTCCGCAGCCCGCTGCAAGCCCTGTCGCTCTGGAACAGCAGTGCCGGCTGGCGGGCCAGCGCTGCCCCGAACGGTTCGCCGGGCACCGGCGACACGCTGCCCACACCGGGCTCGGTCGTGATCAACGAGGTGCTGGCCAGCGCTGCCTCGCAGCAGAACGACGGCATCGAACTGGCCAACACCACCGGCCAGGCGATCGACATCAGCGGCTGGTTCCTCAGCGACGCCAGCACCAATCTGGCCATGTACCAACTGCCGGCGAACACGATCATCGCCGCCAATGGCTACATGGTTTTTATGGACGGCACCAATTACGACAACGCGTCCGACCCGGGCTGCCACGTCCCGTTCGCACTCAGCGCGCTGGGCGGCGATGTATACCTGACATCGAACTATGCAGGCGTACCGGGCGGATATCAGGAGCATGTCAGCCTGGGGGCATCGCCTCCGGGCATCTCGTCCGGACTCGTCGTCAAATCCACCGGCGGCACCGACTTCACACTCCTGCAGACGCCCACGCTCGGAGCGGCCAACAGCATCGCCTACATCTCGCCCATCGTGATCAACGAGCTCATGTACCATCCCCCGGCCCCCACCGCCGCCGAAATCGCGGCCGGCTACACCGACAACGACATGTTCGAGTTCCTCGAACTCTACAACCGGTCCTCGACCACCCAGACCCTCTCCAACTTCTACGTCGGCGACGGCGTCGGCTTCACCTTCGGCTGGTATGCCGACAGTTCCGGCACCGAGGAAGAGACACTCGAACCCGGCGCCACCGCAACCTGGACCGCCTCGGGTTTCACCTCTGGTTCCCACACTCTCTACGCCCACATTAATCTCGTCGATGGCAACGGCAACCGGCGCGCCAACCTCGACTCTGTCGCCCAATACTCCATCACCTATATGGTCGGTTCCAGCCCGGTGACCACCACCGTCACCGTCGATCAAAACCAGACCACCGTCAGCGGCAACGACACCTGGGTCAACCTCGGCTCCTACACCTTCTCCGGAAGCGTCACCGTCCAACTCACCCGCAACCTCGCCGCCGTGTCCCAGTGGACTGTCGCCGATTCCCTCAAGGTCTCCACGCCGTCCCAATCCGATGTCGTCGTCAATGCGCCCACTTTCGACTCGGTCTCCATGGACCGCGGCATCACTACCTTGGCCCCCGGCGCCTACGTCGTCCTGGTGAGCGATCTGGCCGCCTTCGACTACCGCTACCACATCACCGCCAATAATATCCCCGTGGCCGGCGTCTATACCGGCCACCTCAACAACGGCGGCGAGTGGGTCCGCCTCTACCAGATCGGCAACCTTGTCGGAGCCTATCTTCCCGACTACGAAGTCGACCGTGTCAATTACAACAATAACGCCCCCTGGCCCCCCGAGCCCGACGGCAACGGACCCGCCCTCATCCGCGTCCATCCCTCCGCCTACGCCAACGACCCGGCCAACTGGCTCGCCAGCAATGTTCTGGGCACCCCCGGCCAGGCCAACATCCCCCTCGATAACTCCGCGCCCACCACCCCCACCAACCTCACCGCGCACACCACGTTGACTCCCGCGAGCCTCATCTCCCTCACTTGGAGCGCCTCCTCGGACCCCCAGAGCTACGTGGACCACTACAACATCTACCGCAACGGAACGTTGCTCGCCTCCACCGCCGGCACCAGCTACTTCGACTCCACGGCCCTCACCGCCGTCAGTTATTCGTATCAGGTCAGTGCCGTCAACCGCGACGGGTATGAAAGCAACCTGAGCCCGGCACTCGTGATCATGTACCCCGCTGCCATTTCCACCGTCGCCATCGACTCCACGCATATCGCAGTCGTCTTCAGCGAACCGCTGAATCCCTCCACGGCCCTGACCCTGGGCCGCTACGTCTTCTCCGGTGGCACCCTGACGGCCGCCGCACTCTCGCTCAACAACACCCGGGTCATTCTGACCACCAAATCGGCGATGACGCTCAATTCCGCCTACACGCTCACCATCAGCGGCCTGACCACCGCATCCTCGAACCAGCTCCCGGCATCGATCCCCCTCATGTTCACCTACACCGGCTCGAATGTCGATCTCACGCCTCCATCGACTCCCGCCAACCTCCGCGCCACCACAGTCAGTGCCACACAAATCGTCCTCGCCTGGGATGCGTCCATCGACCCCGAATCCGGCGTCGATCACTACATCATCTACCGCGACGGC
>JBEKVL010001103.1:0-2244 GCA_049514055.1 Tepidisphaeraceae bacterium
CAGCTTCTGCACGATCTCCTGCAGGAGCCTGGCGCGGTCGATCTGCTTGGGCCCGACCGAAGTCACCGAGACCCGCGTCACCACGACCTCGGCGACGGCCCGTTCCGTGGCGTTCAGTTTCAAGGTGCTCAGCCACTCGGCTTTGCTGGTGGCGGAACTGTCGACAAAGCCTTCGAAAACCGTATCCGTGAGGAGTTTTACGTTTGGCTTGGCATCGGGCAGAAGGTAATTGTTCCACTTCAGGACCTGGCCCGTCGCCCCGTCCCGCAGCGAGCCGACAAGCCATGCCGGCTCCAGCAGGGCATCGTTGCCTGAGAGCATGACCTCCCCATAAGCCGGATTGGCCAAGGCCGGCAAACCATCCCGCATGATGGAAATCTTGGGCAGTCCTTTTCCTTTGCCAAAAGATAGAATCTGCGCCGCAAGTGGCGACGGTACTGCCCAGGCCATCGCCAACAACAAGGCGGAACAAGCGAATTTCGTGCGGTTCATGAAAGAATGTCCTTCAGGTGTGAGCGTTCTTCCTCAAGCCCGGTGTTTTCCTTTGTATAGCAGCATGACGACGAGAACGGCGCAAATCACGGGCCACCACGGAAATCCTGCGCTCGGCTGGGAAGGAACCGGCGCGGTAACCGGCGCGGATGATTCCGCTTTAGGCGGCGCGAAAACGAGACTTGCTGCGGGACCCTGTGGACCTTCGGTCGGCGGCTCTTGGCGAGGCAGCGGGGCCGGCTGCTTCTCACCACCGGGGAAAACGCGGGGCTGGGGAGCCGGATCAAGATGGGGGAGACTTCCACTGAGGGAAGGGGCCTGGAGATCCGGATAGAGCCTATTCAGGCTCTGGGCGTAAACCATCTTCGGCGGGACGAACACAGCACATCCCGCCAGCAAGGCGAACGCGATAGATTTCATGGTTCGGCATCCCGGGGACTTCTCAATGCTCTTGAAAACGGGCAGCTTATACCATAATAGGCCCTGCGGCGACAATCCCGACTTACGCGAGGCATTGATCAATTGATGGCATTGCTAGCAGTCCGGGTGGCATGCTTCACGCGGCGTTGCCGCGCAGGCATGTTGCCAGTGTCTTAGGAGCGAAGCTGGAGGGGTCGTTGGTTGTATGCCTTTTACGCCGAAGGCGTTTAACTCCACAGCCCAGGGTCGCGCAGCGCACCCTGGGTTATCGGATCGGCGCACCCCGGCACCCCGGAGGGGTGCGACAAGGGTTGCACCCCTTCGGGGTGCGGGAAAACATATCCGCGGTTTTCGACCCAGGGTGCGCTGCGCGACCCTGGGCTATGGAGTTTAACCGCTTCGCGGTTACATCGCGGTTCTCCGCAGGCGAATGGAACGGAAATGGCATAAACAACCTAGCCTTGCGAGTTTCGATTTGCGCAGGTCAGTCCCACAGTCTCCCGCAACGGCCCGCTTCGCTTTCACCGCTGGTCCTTCTTAGCCGCTGCCCCATGAAGAAAATCCAGGGCCAGCGTGGCCAAACTCCGCACGCCCAGCGGCAGGGCCGCTTCGTCGACGACCAGGGTCGGCGTGTGCAGGGCCCCGACGGTATGCGCCTCCTTGTTCTGCACGCCGAGGAAGAAGTACAGGCCCGGCTTCTTCTGGGCGAAGAAGGCAAAATCCTCGCTGCCCATCATGGGCTCGATCTCGATGACGTTCTGTTGCCCGGCCGCGCGGAGCAACGTCGGTTTCATCCGCTGGCCCAACTGCGGATCGTTCCAGACGGCCGGCCCGTAACTGCGCAACGAGATTTGCGCCGTGGCCCCGTGGGCCAGGGCCGTATGCTCCACGATGCGGCGGAATTGCTCTAGGACCTTGCCGCGGACCTCGGCATCGTAGGTGCGGATCGTGCCCTTCAACAACACCTTGTCCGGGATGATGTTCCAGGCCGTGCCGCCTTGCACCACGCCCACGGAAACGACCACCGGTTTGCGGGCGTCGATCCCGCGGCTGTGGATGGTCTGGATCGCCGTGATGATCGCGGCCGAAGTGACGATCGGATCGACCCCCTGCCAGGGCATCGCGCCGTGCGACTGCTTGCCCGTGACGGTGACTTGGAAGGAGTCGGAGGCGGCCATCGCCGCTCCCGGCCGGTAGCCGAGCGTGCCCGTGGTCAACTCCGGATTGACGTGCAGGGCGAAGATCGCGGCGACCGCGGGGTCGGCCAGCACGTTTTCCTGGACCATCAGGCTGGCGCCGCCCGTTTCACCCGCGGGGACGCCTTCCTCGGCC
>JBEKVL010001104.1:0-2243 GCA_049514055.1 Tepidisphaeraceae bacterium
GATTACGAATCGTCGCGCCACGGCAAATCAACAACATACACGTCCTGTCACAACGTGTCACCACCGATTATTTTCAGCGCCTCTACCAGACAGCTTCTTCGTCGACGACCGGCAGGTCGACAGGCGCCTGCAACTTCGCCGAGTGGTACATCGCCAGCGCCCACTCAAGCGTTGGGCGGACGCTCTCGATCGTGATGATGGGGTCGCGTCCGGTCTCAACGGCCGAAACCATGTCCTCAATCACGGCCAGATGGTCGTGGAATCCAAGGTCGGCCGCGCCGGTCGCGCCGGTGGCGACCGCGGCACTGCCGTAAGTGCGGATCTCCGCGTCCTCCGGTTGCTCGTCCCGGAATTTCCAGGTATCCATCCGCTCGCCGACCATGATGGCCGTGCCGTTCTCGCCGTTCACTTCGATGCGGATGTCCGTCCCCGGCCACAGAGCGGTGGATGCCTGCACCACTCCCTGCGGTCCGTTCTCATAATCCACGAAGGCCAGCAGCGTATCTTCCAGTTGAATGCTCGGATGGGCCAGGTTGTTCATCCGCGCGTGTACTCTCTTTACCGGCCCGACAAGATATTGCAGGAGGTCGATGTAGTGAAACGCTTGCTGGATCGTGACGCCCGCGCCCGAGCGCCGCGACATCCGCCACGCGTCCATCTTGTAATACTCGGTCGAGCGGAACCACTTCATGTAAGTGTCGGCATGGTAGATCTTGCCGAACCGTCCCTCGCGGATCGCCTTCCGCATCGCCTGCACCGGCTTGCGCGTGCGGCACTGCAAGACCACGCCGATCTTGACGCCGGCCGCCTTGCATGCAGCCGCCATGCCATCCACCTCGCGGAGCGACATGGCCGGAGGCTTCTCCACCAGGACGTGCCTCCCCGCGCCGGCAGCCTTGAGCACCGCGTCGTAATGAAGGTGATTCGGCGTCAGGATGTTCAGCACCTTCACCTCGGGGTTGCTCAGCAGTTCCTCGAGCGTGGAACACGATTGACAGCCGAAATCCTTGGCCATCTTGCCGACGCGTTCGGCATTGACGTCGGCCACCGCCACCAGCTTCGTCTTCTGAGAAGCCTGGAGAGCTTTCGCATGAAACGACGCGATCAGGCCCGCGCCCAAGAGTCCAAAACCAATTCGAGAATCGCTCATGTTCTATCACTCCGGGATCAGCAACACTTTCAACGCCCGCTGCGCTTCAATTTCGTCGAACACGTGCCGCCACTGAGAGAGCGGCAGCCGGTGCGTAATGATCTCGCCTGCCGGGATCTTACCGCCGGCGATCAGGTGGATCGTCCTGTCCCAACTCGTATAGCTGGTGGAGAGGTTGAAGAATACGTCGCACACCTTGAAGGCGGCCTTGTCCCAAGGAAACGGGATGGCGTCCTTGCCGGTCAGTCCAATGACGCAGATCCGCCCTTTTTTCCGGATCAGGTCGACGGTGGAGGCGATCGCCGGAGCGGCTCCGCTCGCCTCGATGACGAGGTCCGCGCCCGTGCCTCCAGTCAGGTCCATCACCACGTCGAGACGCTTGGTATTGGCAATGTTGACGACGGGATCGAACCCGAGTTCGCGGGCCTTCTTGAGGCGGATCGCTTCGTCGTCGGGGGTTCCTGCGATCACAACGGTCCGCGCGCCGGCTGCGCGGGCCGTGAGCCCTGCCAGCAGGCCGATCGGGCCAGGTCCGAGGACAACCACGAAATCCCCTGCCTCGACTTTGGCCCGCTCGACAACGTCATGTACCGTGTTGGCGGTCGGTTCCACTACCGCGGCCAGGTCGTAACTCATACTGTCCGGAATGCGGTGCAGCAAGCGCTCCGGCATCTTCAGATACTTGGTCAGGGCCCCGTGGATACCCCAGCCCGGGGAGCGCTTCAGCGGGCAGATCTGGATGTTGCCGGTACGGCAGAGATAACAATGCCCGCAGGCTTGTGTGTGCGGCTCGCCGACAACACGGTCCCCGGCCTTGTAGTACTTCGTCTCCGGCCCTAACGTGACGATCTCGCCGGAGAATTCATGTCCCAGTATCACCGGCGGCCAGTAAGGGAACTTGTCGTGCAAGATGTGGACGTCCGTCCCGCAGATGCCGCAGGCTTTGACCTCGATGAGGACCTCGCCCGCACCAGGGACCGGTTCGGGACACTCTAGGAGCTCGATGTGACCGACACCCTTCTGGGTCTTCACGAGTCCGAGCATCAGCGGTCCCTCCCGCACCACTGTTCCATGAACTTCACAAGGGCCGCGG
>JBEKVL010001105.1:0-2242 GCA_049514055.1 Tepidisphaeraceae bacterium
GCTGAGAGGCGAATGACCGCTGTGGGTCGCCCCCTCCTGACTTCCCCCGTGGTCAAAGCGAAACAAAAGACGCAGGTCGGGAGACCGGCGCTGCCAGGCCGGCAAGAGGTGCGCCGCCGCCCACACCCTCACCCGTGCCCTTTCCCTCAAGGGCCTGTCGATTTAAGGGTAAATGCGTCACATAGCTAGAAGCATTCTTTGGTTCGGAGCCGGTCCATTCGTTCCCGAACGCGATTTCGGTTTCTCGTTCTTGACGGCCTGGTTCTGCCTTTTCCGGTTCCACGTCTCCTTCGGCACTCTTGACTGCCGGCGCACAGGGCTCCGGCACGCGTTTCAGACCCCTGCAAGCCCGCCGGTCGCCCGCTGGGCCGCAAGAGCTCCCACCATCTTCTTGAGGTTCAGCGCCGAGCAGGCCCAGAGCCACTCGACCCGGACCTTCTCCAACCCCCGCACCAGGAACTGCCGCAAGCCCAGTGTCGATTTAACCGTCCCAAACGTTCCTTCCACGCATCCGGCCCGCTGCCGATAGATGGCTTGCCCCCGGGGACTGTACAGTCGCAGGTCCATCGCCTCACGATACGGCTCGTACGCATCCCGGTCGATGGATCGCGCGGTGTCGCTGGCCTTGATGCATCGTTTCTTCAACGGACAACCCTCGCACTGGCGGCAGGCGTAATGCCGCAACTCCAGCACCACTCCCTTCTCAGGCCATTTCTTCTTGATCCCCTCATACCCCAACCGCTTGCCCATCGGACACCAGTAGCAGTCCTGCCCAGCATCATAAACGAACGCCGTCCGCCCCAGTCGCTTGGTCGCCTTGTCCAGCGGCAACCGGTCCCACTGCTCCGACGGCACTGGCTCATCCAGCTTCTCGCGCCGGGCCGGGTTGTCCGCCGTGTCCACCCGAGTCGCCGAGGGAATGAACGCCTCCACCTGCCGATCCGCAAGTCCCTGGAGGTTCGGCCCGCTGTTGAGTCCCGAATCCGCCAACGCCTGCTGGGGCATTTGCCCCGTGTTCTCCTGCACCTGATCCACCAGCGGCAACACCGCCGTCGTTTCGTCCGAGCCCTCCAGCACGTCGGTGGCCACCACGATTCCGCATTGCCCATCCACGGCCACCGCCGGTGTGTAGTTGGGCGCGAACCCGCCTTCCTTATTCGGAGCCACCGTCGATTGCGGGTCGGCCACCGGCACGGCCTTCGAATCCCCCTTGGCCTGCGCTTTCTGTAACGCCTCGGCCAGCCGCTGCTGGCGACGCTTCACGTCCGCCAGTTCCCTCGGCAGCTTCTGCGTCGACCGCCCCTCGAAAAGCTCGTCCTCCTGCTGGTCCGCCGTCTCGGCCTGAGCCATCATCTCCTCAATCCGCTTGTCCAACGCCTCCAGCCGCTCCTGAAGCGTCTTGGCGCGGGCCGTGGCGTGACGCGAACTGTTGGCCTTGACCTTCGTGCCATCCAAAGCGATCTGCCCCAACTGAACCATTCCCATGTCCATGGCCAGGCCCACCAGACGCTGGAACAGACCTTTCAAGGGCACCCGGAAGTCCGTCCGAAAGCTGCAGAAGGTCGAATGGTCTATCGTCCGACCCTCCGCCAGCCACATGAAGTCGATGGCGTTGCGACAGGCCCATTCCAGCCTGCGGCTGGATCGAATCCCCTGGGCCATGCCGTACAACAGCACCGACGCCACCACCCGCGGATGGATTGGCGGCTGACCTGCCACCAATACGTAATAATTCTCCCACGACCGCCAGTCCTCCCCTGAAAGGATCTCCTCGAACAGCCGCACCGGATGATCCTCGCTGACCATCGCGTCCAGCGTCGGACTGAACATCGTCACCTGATGCCGGTCCATCGGCGCCTTGGCCCATCGTGCCATAACGGGCTCCTTCCGGGCTCTATGGAATCACAGTGCCCGCTTCCCGTCAACCCTAAGAGTAAAAAACATGCCAAATAAATCGACAGGCCCTCGAGGGAGAGGCTAGGGTGAGGGTGTTACACGGGTTCCGTCCCGATGAACATCGGCCTTGTAGCGAAACGCGCTGCCTATGGCTTATCTTCATGAGATCCGCCATAGGCGCGGTGGGGGCGTACAGAAAGGCCGGCTCAACGCCGGCACAAACGGTTACAGTAGAAATGCGGGCGGTGCCTGATGTGACAGTGCCCGCCAAATAACCTCCAATGCTGGAGCAGAGCATTATCGTATGAACGGCGTGATCACCGACATCCAGCGGTTCTCGCTCCAC
>JBEKVL010001106.1:0-2239 GCA_049514055.1 Tepidisphaeraceae bacterium
CGGCAAGCATCAAGTCTCTGTCTGCTCGAGCACCCCGGTTGTCCTCGGATGGGCCACCGGCAACCTCGCCGAGCCGCGCAACAATCCGCAAGTGGGCATGGCCAACATGCGCACCATCATGCCCGCGTTGGCCAAGGCCAAAGTCGCCAAGCTCGACGCCAACGGTTTGAGCTACATCTCCACCAGCCTGCCCCGCCAGCAGCGCGAAACCCGCGTCGTAAAAGACCTCACTCCCGACCAGATCGCCGCCGAACTTGTCGCGTGGATCGGAGCCGAATAATGGAAAGCATTCTCGTATTGACTCATGTAGACGAAAGCGGCTCGGCCCTCACCAAGGCCTCTCTGGAAGCCGTCACCGCCGGCGTTGAACTGGCCACTCGCCTTTACGCCAGCCTGACGGTCGGCATCCTTGGAGAAAACATCTCTCCTGGACTCAGCAGCTCTGTCGCCGTCCCCGGAGCGCGCCTGCTGGCCGTCTCGGGGCCCGGCTTTGCTCAGGCTCGCTACAGTACCGATGCCGCTGCCGTCGAGGCCCTCTGCCGCGCCGCCAACTGCACCCTGGTGCTGGCTCCCGGCAGCTCCCGCTTCACCCGCGTTGCTGCCAGTGTTGCTCACCGACTGGGCGGTTTCATTGACACCCACATCACCTCGCTGGGCGGTGCGCCTGCTCTCAAGGCCAACCGCTGGTTTTATCGTCAACGCGTCGAGGCCGTGCTCAGCCGCGACACGCGCCCCTGGTTTCTGCTGCTCGATGCCGGAACGCAAAAGCCCTACGCTGGCGCTACGGAACCCACCGACGTCGAGCAAATCGCAACGGAGTTGCCCGCCACACGCACCACCGTTCAGGGTTTCCGTGCTCCCCAGCAAGGTCAACAGACCATCCGCCCCGACGCCAAAATGCTTTTTGTCGCCGGAGCCGGCTGGACCAAGAAGCAGGCCGACGGCCAGACCCACACCCCTGAAGCCGCCGAACTCATCCTCGGCTTCCTGGCCAACTCCAGTTCCTCGCTCGGCAGCTCCAAATCGCTCGTTGACCAGGGCGGCGAGGGAAACTCGGTTCTTCCATTCCTGACCCACATGAACCAGATCGGACAAACCGGAGCCACGCCTCGCCACCAGAAGGGCCTCTCCACCTGCTGCCATGGCGAAGAGCCCCACGTCGTCGGCTGGCGCTTCATCAGCGATCGCCGCGCCATCTCGCTGGACCCCAACTGCGGTTGGACCCGCGGCAAGGCCGACGTCGTCTACGTCGCCGACGCCTTCCAGGTCATTGCCAAGCTCAACGCCCTGCTGGCCGCCAAGGCCTGAGTTTTCTACCTTCCCGGTCCCCGAATGCGAGGGACCGGAGGCACACTCACACGGATTGGGGCAACATCCCCTGGATAGTTTTCTATCTTTGGATCGGGGCTGCGCGCCCCTTGGCGGTTCATCGGAAATCGCCCCCATTTGTGGTAGCTTAAATCTGGGAGATTCTGCACCATGCCACCGATTTCTGAGTTCATCAAGCACCATTACCGTCACTTCAACGCCGCCGCCCTGGTCGATGCCGCCGAAGGCTACAACGCCCACCTCGCCGCTGGCGGCAAAATGTTTGTCACCATCGGCGGAGCCATGAGCACCGCTGAACTGGGTCTTTCGCTGGCCGAAATGATCCGCCAGGACAAGGTCCACGGCATCAGTTGCACCGGCGCCAACCTTGAAGAAGACGTCTTTACCCTGGTGGCCCATGATTTCTATGAGCGCGTGCCCCACTACCGCGACCTCACCCCGGCCGACGAATCGGCCCTGCTCGCCCGCCACATGAACCGCGTTACCGACACCTGCATCCCCGAGATGGAGGCCATGCGCCGCATCGAAAACGTGGTCCTCAAGGAGTGGGTCAAGGCCGACAAGGCTGGTGAACGCTACTTCCCCCATGAATTCATGTACAAGATCCTGCTCTCGGGCGACCTGAAGGAGTCTTATCAGATCGATCCGAAGAATAGCTGGCTGCTGGCCGCCGCGGAAAAGAACCTGCCCATCTTCGTTCCCGGCTGGGAAGACTCGACCCTGGGCAACATGTTCAGCGGACACGTCATCACCGGCGACGTCAAAAACGTCCACACCGTGCGCACCGGCATCGAATACATGATGGAACTGGCCGAGTGGTATACCAACCTGACGGCCAAGTCTTCGCTGGGCTTCTTCCAGATCGCAGGCGGCATCTCCGGCGACTTCCCGATCTGCGTCGTGCCGATGC
>JBEKVL010001107.1:0-2233 GCA_049514055.1 Tepidisphaeraceae bacterium
GCGTGGGTACGATATTGGATGCGGTTACCGTCGAAGCCGGCAGCACGCTCTCGCCCGGAGCCGCAGGCGCCGGCACCCTGACCATCGACAACTCACTCGTCCTGGCCGGCACGACGGCGGTCGCGGTCGGCAAAAGCGGGACCAGCATCACCGCCAGCGGAGTTCAGGGCGTGACCGACCTGACTTACGGCGGCGCCCTGAACGTGTCTGTTAGCGGACCCACCGCCCTGGCCGTCGGTGACACCATCAAGTTGTTCGACGCCACAAGCTATAGCGGGGTGTTCGCGGCCGTTTCGCCCGCGCCTGGGTTTGGCCTGGCCTGGGACCAGTCCTCACTAGCGGTCGATGGCACGTTGAAGGTTGTCGCCTCCCCTCTGAACACGGCCCCAACCAATCTCACTTGGAGCGCGGGCGCTGGGAGCCTGACATTGTCCTGGCCGGTGGACCATCTCGGCTGGCGCCTGCTCGCGCAGACCAATAATCTCCAGTCGGGGGTTAGCCGCAACCCGCTGGACTGGGCCATGGTGCCTGGCTCTGACCAGACCAACCTCGTGTCCGTCCCCCTCAGTCCGGGGAAACCCAGCGAATTCTACCGTCTGGTTTACCCATAACTTGAAAGAACCCGAGGCGGGGACGAGTCGTCAACGAGTCGTCCCCGCAAATCTTATCTCAGGAAACTGACCAGACTTTTGCCAATCTCCAGACAACCGCCTTGCGGTTGGTCTCAGAGCGTGTTCGAGACGCCATAAAGGGAAGCTACGGCACCTGCAACCGGAAGAACCTCGGCGGGGAATGAACATCGAAATCGATGGCGTTGGTGAAGACAAAGCGGCCGGTGCCGTCATAATAATTGGTCGCGAGCCGCATCCACCGGGACAGGGGCAAGTCGGCGGTGGTCGAAGTCAGTTCGACATAGGAGGCGTTAGGGAGCCCGCCGAGGCCGGTGACTACCAGGTTGGTTCCCTGGAGTTGGAGCGAGCTGAAGCTCGGCACGATGGAGAGCGCCTTGAGGATGCCGCCGTCGGCCAACAGGTTGGTGTCCCAGACCAAACCCCGTCCCGGGGTTGGGGGCAGGATGCTGCTGAAATATCCGCTGCAGGTGCCCGCGCTGAACAAGTGGAAGCTGTCGCCGCCGGCCAACAGAGTCGCGCCGATGTTTGTCACGATGAGCGTGCCCCCATAAACCAGCGAGCCGGACACGCGAACAAGGTCGTTGGTCAACGGCGAGTGGTTGACCGCGATCACCGTCGTGCTGCCCGCGGAGAGTGTCAGCGCGTTGTTGAAGGCCAGCGCACCCGCTGCATTGCCTGGAGCCAGCGTCGCGCCGCTGCCGACGGTGCAGTTCCCGGTGACCGCGCCATGGCCCTGAAGCGTCTGGCCGGTTGCCAATGTGAAGCCCCCCGCCACCGCCGCCAGGTCGAGTGTCGCGCCTGATCCAACCGAGATGGCGGGGCTGTTTGGCAGCGCTGAAGTTATGCCGACGGGCGCGGCGAGAGCCAGTGTGCCCCCGGTAACCGCCGTGGATCCACAATGAACGCTCGAGCCGCTGAGGGTTAGCGTCCCGGCACCCGCCTTGACCAAAGCGAGCCCCGCTCCGGAAAGCGACCCCCCATAGGCGCTCGACGTTGTGTTACTCACGGTAAGCGTGGCCGGCAGGTCGCTCCGGACGACGTCACTGGGGCCGTTGTTAGCCGGGTTGGTGAGCCCGCTAACCGTCAGGCTATGTCCGTTCAGATCGAGTTGGCCCCAACTCGGATTCCCGACGACCAGGTTGGGAGCGCCGACGAACGCGCCGTCCACCTCCAGGTAGGTGCTGCGCCCGTAGTAAGGATGGATGGCGCCGACGATGTTCCCGGCGACGGCCAGGTGCCAGCCATAGCCGTTTAACTGGCCGCCGCCCAGGTTCAGCGGGCGCTGGCAGATCCAGATGTTGGCCACGGCGCCGTCGTTGAGGAGTTCCAGGTTGTTATTCGAACCGGTGACGCCCCCGTTGATGCTCAACCAGCCCTCGGTCCAACTGCTGTTGAAGGTCACCGAGGGAGCGGCCAAGGTAATGGGTCCGGAGAGAATGTTGGAGCCAAAACCTCCCAGGTACTCGACAGCCCCGCCCTTGATGGTGATGGACGAGGCAATGGTCACGCCCCGTAGCGAGAGCGTCCCGGAAGTGATCACCAGGGCCGGGCTGTTGCCCAGCGCCGCCTTGCCGCTCAGGGCCAACGTACCGGCGCCCAAG
>JBEKVL010001108.1:0-2233 GCA_049514055.1 Tepidisphaeraceae bacterium
CCTGGATGTACCTCGCCGTGGTGCAGCCGGCCCAGACCGCCAGCGAACAGACGACGGGCCCGGCCAGGCCGACAATGAGGTTCTTGTAGTCAAAAAGGTAAACCCCATTGAAAACGATATAGCTCACGCCCAGGACCGTGCAGGCCACCACGGACTGCGATGCCGACAGCTTGACGACGAGCGCCGTGGCGGCCCCGCCCATCAGCAGGATCAGCAGGAAAGTGATCCAGTACGGGGCGCGATACCAGAAGTGGTTGGTCATGATGGAATTGAAAATGACCCCATGCACCACCACGCCCGGACAACGCGGGTGCATGCTCGTGGGCACGTAGTCGGCGATGGCGCCCACCGCAATCCACCCGATCAGGGCGGCCTTGCCGCCGAGCTGCTTGTGCAGGTCGTCCCGGCGGCGTTGCAGGTTGCTCTTGAGAGGGCCGGCCTGGGCGGCGAGTTCCCGGATGCTGACCGGAATCGCCAGCATCTTCTCGCGGATGACCCGCTCCTTCGCGTCAAGGTCCTCGGGTTTCATCTCCTTCCAGAACTCGACGGTGCCGTCCTTCTTGAGCCGGGCCAGCGTCTGTTCCGCAAGCTGGACGAATGCCTCCGGGTTCTCGGGATCCCATGGCTCGGCCACGAGCTTCTCGGCCCTCGGTTCCTCGATCTGCGACCAGAGGAAGATCAGCGCGTCCCGCAGGCGCTCGTTGTTGGCCCGGATCCGCTGCCGCATCGAGATGGCGTCGTGGATGTAGACGATCGGCATATGCTGCTTGGGCAGCTTGTAGTTCTTGTAGTCGTACATCGTGAGCCAGGCGTCTGAGCCGTGGTCGCCGAACCAGGGAATATCCATGAACATGCCGAAGCGGCCTTGACGCAGCCGTCGCTCATAGACCGGGATCTCAATCTTGCTTCCGTCGATCTTGGGGATGATGACGCGGTCGTGTTCGACCTGGATGTCGCGAATCTCGGTGCCCAACACGGCGCAGGCCAGCGACAGCCCCATCTGCGGGAACATGAAGTCGCGGTGGTTGGCCCAGAGCGGAACACACCGCACGGTGCCGTCGCCCAGCGGAATGTAGTCGACGAAGCCGGTCGATTTGGCCGCCCGGCCCAGCGATTCCACCGTGGCCTGTTCATCCCTGGTGGAAACCAGGGGCGGCAGATCGCCGGGAATGGTCCGTCCGAAACGGCGCAGGGCCTGGACGGCCCGGAAGCGGCGGAATTGTTCCTCGAAGGCCCGCTCGATGTCGCCCCGCATCCCTTCTTTCGAAGAGGGCAGGATGTAGCGGCGCAGGTCCGCCGCATCGGGATGTTCTCCGAACGCCTTGGAGATCCGGTCGTAGAGGGCTTCCTTGCGCGCCGCGGCGAATTCCGCCTGAACCCGCGACACCGTTTCCAATGACGGGTCCGTTCCCCCGATCCGTACGGCAAGCTGCTCGCGGCCCAGCTCCGGGTTCCTCGCCAGTTCGTCGACCATCTGCCGATAGCCGGCCGGCGGCGTACGCTGCTGGGCCAGATTGAGCGAAACCGGCACGATGGCTCGTCCAAAGCGACGCAGCGCTTCGGCGAAAACCTCGTCGTCGTTCACCGGACGGGTCAGCACCACCTTGTCGTCGTCCCGGGCGGGGCGCGTCGCGGCCCCGGGCGCAAACTGCGACACCGGTTCGTAACGCAGGTCCTGCGGCTCGGAATAGATCACGTCAAACGCCAGTGCCTTGGTGTCGGCAATGCGAATCTCATCGACAATCTCGGCCATCAGCGTACGCGGCCACGGCCAGGCGCCGATGGCTTCGAGACTCGCATCGTCAATGTCGATGTGTACCAGCCGATCCGTCGGCGGCGGCTGGAAGAACTGGCATCGCTGGGCGCGCAAGTCGTAGGAGTATTCCTCGAACTGGTCGAGAAACCCGGCCGCATCCAGCGACGCCACCAGCACCGTCAGCAGGGTTCCAAGCACGCTCGTCGTGATCAGCAGCTTACGTTCGGAGCGGGTCATGCCGGTGTTGTAGCTCCCGGCCTACCCCGCCGTCCAGTTCAAAAGTGGGGCCAGCGTCCTCGCTTGCCTTTCTGCATCGCGAATCGTCGGCTGGTCTGGGCCAGCGAGGACGCAGTTCCCCCAGCGCGGCATAGCCGCAACCAAAAGGAAGATAAGAGAAAGGCGTTGTTCAGTCCAATAGAGTGAAGGTTGTCAACGAGAACTTCCTCTATCGAAGGAGAACAACGCCATGCTGGATTT
>JBEKVL010001109.1:0-2228 GCA_049514055.1 Tepidisphaeraceae bacterium
CTCTTTTTCTTACCCAACCCCCCCAGCACTCAGGACTCAGCATTGATCCCCCGACAACGCCACCCCCACCTGCCGACTACCAAATGCTGACCGTTCGCCCCGAACCCCAAGGAGACGCCCGCCATGCCACGAATAATTTGCGGAATTAGCCGCCGGAAAGTCCTTGCCGCCTCGGCCGTCGCCGCAGGGGTCATGATTGTGCCACGGAACGTGCTCGGCGGCGAAGGTGTTACGCCCCCCAGCGAAACCTTCGGCGGGGCCATGATCGGTTGCGGCGGACGCAGCGGCGGAACCTGGGGCGAACTCAGCAAGGGCCTCAAGGTCAACAAATTGGCCCAATGCGACGTGAAGTTCAAGAAAACGGCCGACAACAAGTCCATCTATACGGACTTCCGCCGCGTGCTGGATCGCAAAGACATCGACCTGGTCGCCATCGCCACGCCGCCGCACTGGCATGCGCTGATCAGCATGGCGGCCGCCGAGGCGGGCAAGGATGTGCTCTGCGAAAAGCCCATGACCCGCACCATCGCCGAGGCCCAGGCCGTCGCCAAGACCTTCGCCCGTTACAAACGTATCTTCCAGATCGGCACCTTCGGCCGCTTCGGCTTGGCCGGCAACAAGGACAACGTCCTGACTCGCAAGATCATGAAGAGCGGCCTGCTCAAGGAGTGCAAGGGCGTCTATGTCCGCGCCGGCGGCTTCAAAGTCAAGGAATGGAGCGGCCGGGTCGATCTGCCCGAGGCGCCGGTGCCGGATTCGCTCGACTGGGACATGTATTGCGGCCCGTCGCCGCTCAAACCGTTCGTGCCCACGCGTTTCGGCGGCACGCACCGCTGGTACTGGGACTACGAAAACGGCGGCCTCGGCGACATGGGTCAGCACGCCATGGACCCCATCACCTGGCTGTTCGGCCTGGATGATACGGCTCCCGTTGAAGTAACCGCCGATGCCCCGCCCGCGCATCCGGAAGTGGCCGGCATGTGGGGCTGGGTGAAACTCAAGTACGCCAGCGGCTTCACGTTGGTGCTGGAAAGCGGTGAGTGGGGCAAGCCATCCGGCATGAAGAGCGTGCCGGTAAAACTCAGCGATCTCGACGAAGAAAGCCAGAAGAAGCTCAAGGAAATGCCCGACCCCGAGCCGCTGCTCAGTTTCGCTGAGGCGGTCAAACAGCGCAAACCGGCCGGCGGCAACGCCGACGCCGCGTTCCGCACGGTGACGATCCTGCATCTGGCCAACCTCGCCATCCGCACCGGCCGGACAATTCGCTTCGACCCGGCCACCAGCCTGGCCATCGGCGATGACGAAGCCAACCGGCTCGTGAACCAGCCGATGCGTGCCCCCTGGCACCTGTGATTGCCTGGCCGAAAAACACAGCTTGCAACCGACAAGCCATGTCACCCAGTTTTGGAAAGTTGTTGTAACGACCGTTCGTTGGAGACAACCATGCTGCGTGTCGAAACTATTCTCTCACTTGTTCAGTTGATGCCCGACATTGACGCCCCGCCGCCGGTTCGACCGGCCCCACCGCTCCCGCCGGGCGAAAAGCCCAAACAGGAACCACAACACTGGAAGGGCAAACTCACCGGCCCAAACTGGGCCGATGCCCAGAAAATCTACGATACGCTTCTGGCCGCCGGCCAGGAGGGCGTAGCCACCGTCATCGATCTCATCAAGACGCCCGACACGGCTCCGGAACACAAACCCCGCTACGTGCTGAACGGCCTGGCCACCTACGTCTGCCGCCCAGGCATGGAAAAGCAGCGCGCCACAGTCAACGCCGCCATCGTCTCCCGTCTCGCCGACGCCAAGCCCAAGATGATGCGCGCCAATCTCGCCCGCATCCTCCAAGTCTGCGGCGACGCCTCCGTATTGCCCGCCCTGGCGACCATGCTCCTCGACCCCGAACTCTGCGACCCCGCCGCCCAGGTCATGGTCAGCATCGGCCCCGCCGCCTCCGAACACTTGCGCAAAGCCCTCGCCACCGCGACCGCCCGCCCGCGCCTCGCCATCGTCCAGGCCCTCGGTGGCCTGCGCGACGGCGCCGCAACCGATGCCCTCCTCCAAGCCGCCGCCGACCCCGACACCGATGTCCGTCTGGCCGCCGTCTGGTCCCTGTCCCGCGCCGGCGCCGTCGCGGCCGTGGATGTCGTCTCGAAAGCCACCGACGCCCCCGAAAATTGGCCCCGCACCCAGGCCACCCGCGCCGCGTTCGTTCTCGCCGACACCCT
>JBEKVL010001110.1:0-2224 GCA_049514055.1 Tepidisphaeraceae bacterium
ATCTCTGGGTGGAAGGCTTCTTTGAAGTCTTCGACACGGTCGTGATCGCGTTTCTCTTCACCCGCATGGGTCTACTCAAGACCTCGTCGGCCACCGCGAGCGTGCTCTTCTCCACCACCATCTTCCTCAGCGGCGGCATCGTCGGCACCTTCCACCACCTCTACTTCACCGGGACCGCCACCGCGGTGCTGGCGCTGGGATCCGTGTTCAGCGCCATGGAAATTGTTCCCCTGACACTGATCGGGTTCGAGGCGTACGAGAACCTGACGCTCAGCCGGGCCAGGCCGTGGGTATCGGCCTACCGCTGGCCGATCTACTTCTTCATCGCCGTGGCGTTCTGGAATCTCGTTGGTGCGGGCCTGTTCGGATTCCTCATCAACCCGCCGATCGCGCTCTACTATGTGCAGGGTCTTAACACTACGCCGTTGCACGGCCACACCGCCCTGTTCGGCGTCTATGGCATGCTCGGCATCGGCCTGATGCTCTTCTGCCTGCGGGCGCCAACCGTGGCCCGCGAGTGGAAGACCGGGACGTTGCGTTTTGCGTTCTGGAGCATGAATCTCGGCTCGGCCGGGATGGCCATGCTCAGCCTGCTGCCCGTGGGCATCGCCCAGGCGATCGCCAGCATCGACAAGGGTATGTGGTACGCCCGCTCGGCCGAGTTCATGCAGCAGCCGTACATGCAGAACCTGCGGTGGATGCGAGCCTTCGGCGATACCCTGTTCGCCGCGGGCGTGATCGCCCTCGCCTGGTTCGTGCTGGGTCTGGTGACGGGCTGGTCGTACGAGCGGACCTCCTCCGGCGTGGCCATCGGCTCACGGCGGATCGACATCAAGCCGGAGAAAACGGCGGAACTGGTGAACTGATGTCGGAATCGCGTGCGGAGCCCGTTCGCACGGGCTCCGTACTTTTGTACCCAAAGCCAAAGGTGAAAAATGAGCAGCGTATCTCCAGCGACATTCACGCGGGCGGATTTGGACCAAAGCCCGATGATCGTTTTCTACGAAATGACCCGCGCCTGCGATCTGGCCTGCAGGCACTGCCGGGCCGACGCCCAATCCGCGTGCGATCCGGCCGAACTCAGCACCGCCGACGCCAAACGCCTGATCGACCAGCTCACGCAATTTCCCAAGCCGCCGCTGCTCGTGCTCACCGGTGGCGATCCGATCAAGCGTCCGGACGTGTTCGAGATCATCGACTACGCGCGGACCAGGGGGCTGGCCGTGGCCATGACGCCATCGGCCACGCCGCTCATGACGACCAACGTGGTCCGGCGCTTGAAGGATGCCGGTCTGCATCGGCTGGCCGTCAGCCTCGATGGTGCCGACGTCGCCACCCACGATGGCTTCCGGCGGGTCGCCGGCAGCTACGACCGAACCTTGCAGATTCTGGCCGACGCCCACGCCGCGGGCCTGCCCAGCCAGATCAACACCACGGTGGGCCGGCACAATGTCCATCAGATCGACGCCATCGCCGACCTGCTAGCGAACCGCCACATCGATCTCTGGTCGGTCTTCTTTCTCGTCCCCACCGGCCGGGCCGAGGTCGAACAGTGCATTCCCGCCGAACAGTACGAAGAGGTCTTCGAGAAGCTCTGGCGGCACTCGGCCGTTCAGCCTTACGCCATCAAGACCACCGAAGCCCCGCACTATCGACGGTTCCTCCTGCAGAAGGCCCAGTTGGAACGTAAAGCCGGCGGCCAGTCGCGGCCGATCACCGGCCGCAATGTCGGCACCAACGACGGCAAGGGCATCCTCTTCGTCAGCCACATCGGCGAGATCTATCCGAGCGGCTTTCTGCCCATCCTCTGCGGACGCTTCCCTTTTGAGTCTGTGGTCCGTGTCTACCGCGATTCCAAGCTGTTCCAGGCCTTGCGTGATGGCGACCGCCTCGGCGGCAAGTGCGGCGTCTGCGAGTACCGCAACCTCTGTGGCGGCAGCCGTTCTCGCGCCTTTGGCGTCAGCGGCGATCCCCTGGCAACGGAACCTCACTGCGTTTACGTGCCCGCACAGTCGCCCCGCGAATCAGCTCCTGCAGCGACGGATGTTTAAGGCTGTTTGAACACTCGTACGCCCTCATCCGATCATATTGGGCGCACAGCCCTAGCATGACTTTACAAGTTAACGCACGTCATTTGTGGTGAATTGGCCAACGAAGGGTTGGCCCGGACGTTCCGGGGCCGGGTTTTCCGGGTTGAAGCCGCACGCCGCATGATTCCGCCGGC
>JBEKVL010001111.1:0-2221 GCA_049514055.1 Tepidisphaeraceae bacterium
ATTTGGGCTTGGATGAAACAAAGACCCTATCGATCGGAGATTGGGCCCTGGCCAACCTGGCTCAATCCTTCGAATCCCTGCGCGAATCAGCCATGGAAAAACTCTGCAAGAGTCGGCATATGGCATAGCAATGCCGATCTTTCGTCCACTCGGGATAAATCGCCTGTTTCAACCATGTCACCAGCCGCCTTGTCCCAAATGGCCCCATCATGTCGACCGCCCCAATATGCATGGACATCCGGCCGGGCTGTTGAATTATGCAAATCCGGCTTATACTGTTCCCAACTTTCCAGGTAAGTCCATCATGCGCAAGAGCAAGTCTCCGCTATCATCTTCAAGCGGCGTTTCGCGTCGCAATTTTCTTCGCACCTCCGCTGCCCTGCCCATATTGAGCGCCCTTCACCTCAAAGCCTTCGCCGAACCTCGCGACGCACGCTCCACGGTCATCCGTGTGGACCACTGCCCGCCGCACGACGGCCAGTTGCGCCACGTCGGCGTCGATGCGCTGCTCCACCAACTCTCATTGCATGGCGAAAGATTCTACAAGTCCTCGCAAAGCGGACCTCTCAGCGGTTCCGACGGACTCATCGCCACCAACGACGTTGTCATCCTCAAGGTCAACGCCCAGTGGAAGTGCCGCGGCGGCACCAACACCGACATGCTGCGCGGGCTCATTCACCGCATCCTCCAGCATCCCGATGGCTTCGACGGAGAAGTCGTCATCTTCGAGAACGGACAGGGCCGCCCCGCCGCCTTCGACGGCATCCACTGCGACGTCGACAAGACCGAATACAAGCCCTTCCCCGAACTCGCCGGCAAGGTCCAGGTCAACGCCGAGCAGCAGGACGTAACCACCATCAACTATCTTGTCGGAACCGTCTTCGCCGGCAAGCCCGTCAGCTCTTTCCTGATGGATCCCCACGCCGGCGTCTTCATTGCCGACAGCGACCACACTACAAACGGCTATCGCCGCATCGGCGAGCCGGGCACCCAATGCATCTCCTATCCCTGCTTCACCACTGCCGGCGGCAACCGCATCGAGCTCAGGGATGGCCGCTGGACCGGCTTCGACTACGCGCAAAACGTCAAGCTCATCCACTGCGCCGTGCTCAAGGATCACAGCGGCGACATCGGCATGACCGGCGCACTCAAAATCGTCTACGGCACCCTCTCCATGCAGGACGGCACCTCCGCCAGGCGTCACTATGCCGACCTCGGCTCGCAATGCGCCCGCATGTGGACCGAGGTGCGGTCGCCCGACCTCAGCATTCTCGATTGCCTCTGGGTCAGCTACGGCGCAATCACCGTTGACGGCCAGCCGGTCAGCGGTTGCGTCGGCTATCCGCCCCAGATCGTCAGCCGCCAGAACATCCTTCTCGCCGGACACGACCCGGTGGCCATCGACTACCACGCCTGCAAGCACATCCTGCTCCCGCTGGGCGGCGAAAATGCGGCCAATCACGACCCCGACCGCAACCCACGCCTGGTCAGCGTCTACCGCCAGGCGCAGGAAACCATCAACGCCGCCGGCGGTATCCGCGGACGCAAGGCCAAAAGCGGCGACGAAAATATCGAACTTATCGCCGCCGGCGCTGAAAACCCAGCCGCTGCCCAGGCCTGGGCAGCCTTCACCTAGCGGGTGCCCTTGTCTCTATGCCGAGGCAGATAGCCCGGCATCTCCACTCATTGCGAGAGCGGCGGACCCAGCAGTTCCATTCTGTAGCTCTGCATCAATTGCTCGACGCGCGCGAAATCCGGCTGGCTCAGCCCCTTGTTCATCGCTGTCACGTCCGCGAAGAACCGGTCCAACCCCGGCGGTGTCACCATCACCAGAATGTGCGCGGTTTCGTCACGGAAGTTCTGAAACGCGTGCGCCGTGCCGCGCGGCGCGAATGCAGAACTGCCCGCACCTCCTTCGAAGCGCTGCCCGTCCACCTCCCAGGCAAGTTCGCCGTCGAGCACGTAGAACCATTCATCTTCTCGCGAGTGTCGATGCAGCGGCGGCCCGGCAAGCTTGGGCACAGTCAGGCGCACCACTGCCACGGCATGCGAGATCGGTGGAAAACAAAAAAACGCCGGGGCAATTTCCGCCCCGGCGATGCGCGTGCAACGCAATAAACCGTTTTTGCAAATCGGACCGAGGGCCAGCGCCGCGAGCGTCAGGCCGCCGAATTACCGCGCGTCTCGATCGGCGCGCTCAACTGCTGGCGGAGATTGCCGG
>JBEKVL010001112.1:0-2220 GCA_049514055.1 Tepidisphaeraceae bacterium
CCGGCTATGGCATGCTGTACCAACTGACCGGCGACAAGAAGTATGCCGAGTTGGGCCGGCAATGCTTCGAGAAGGCCCTGGCGGGCGTACGCGACCGCGACGATCGCTATAGTTGGAAAGCCCCTGGCGGCGCGCTGCGGGCCGGACCGATCTTGGGCTGGTATGCCGTCGGCTACGACCTGTGCTACGACGGCTGGGACCCGGCCACCCGCGAGAAGCTTGGCCGAGCCATCGCCGACTACAATGAAGGCCGTGAACACCGCGATGCCGGAGCGGTCGTGAACCTTGAGTCGCTGGCCCGGGGCACCATGCCGCCGGGCAGCAACCATTTCGGCATGCAGGTGGGCGGGGCCTCGTTGGCCCTGCTGGCCCTCCGCGGCGAGAAGTTCGTCGATTCGGTCCGCATCGAGCGGCTCCTGAAGATCGCCGAGCACAGCATGATCCGCAACCTTACCGAGGGCTTCGGCGACGGCGGCTTCTTCGCCGAGGGTGACGGCACCGGCTCGATGTCCTCCCACATGGCCTTCCTCAGTGCGCTCGAGGCATGGAAGAATGTCGAGGGCAAGGACTTCATTAACACCGAGGCGCCCAACGCCCGGATGCTGGCGCTGAAATGGGTCTATCAGACCGTGTTCCGCGATGGAAAGCCGGACTTCTGGCCGATCCGCGGCGACTACGGCCACAACGTCTGGTCGCGGACAGGCATCAGCGCCAGCGGCTACTTTGCCATCGGTTTCGCCGCCGTCCGCGAACCCGAGAAGGCCGCCATGAAGTGGTGCTACAACCACTTCCTGCTGGAGGCCGACCGGGCGGCCGGCGTCCCCTACGACACGGTCAATTACTACCCGCACGTCATTGTGTGCGCCTTGGTCAACTGGCCGATGGATCTGCCCGAAAAGCAGCCCGAGACGGTCTTGCCGCACTGCTATCGCGATTCGGGCTGTGGGTTCTACTGCTGGCGCAACCGCTGGCAGGACGCCAACGATACGGTGATCACCGTGCTATTGAACGCAACCCAGGTATACATGGGGTCCAAGGCGGATGTGGCGATGTACCTGAACACGCGCGGGCAGCACCTCAAGTGGGGAGTGGTCGCGAGCGGGCCCACGCGGTACTGGTCGATGTCGCCGATGGGCCAAACCAGTTCGCTGGCGATTGCCAACGGCACGTGCTTCGGCGTCGATTTCACCGGCGCCAGCGGCGCCGACACGCTCTTGGTGACCACCGGGAAGGCCGACGGACAGAGCGTGAAGCTCGGCGAGAACACGCTGACGTTTTACTTCCCGACGGCCGAGAAGCCGCCGCAGGTTGCGGTCGCAGGCGGCGCGGCCACGGTGGGCAAGCAGCGCGTCAGCCTCAAGGACGGCCACCTCGTCTTCGGCGTGGAAGGGAAGTAGTTTCTGTTGCGGAAGGTGTCTTCCCGTCGTAGGATCCCGTTTGGTCGGGAACAAACGAAATATTGACGAATATACAAGACAGATGCTATTGCATACATATTATCGTCGATTGCGTTTCCGAATGCAGCCCCCCTGTACTATCGAGACTCGCGTTTCGTAAAGAATGAAATTGTTCCAGTGAGGTGTTTAATGCGCATCCCTCGTATTGTTGCCGTTGCGGCGGCCGCTTTGGCCGTCTGCTCGTGTGTGTTGACTGCTGCTGAGCGATCCGAGGTAGCCAAGAGAGGCGGCGAGCCGAAGTTCTGGCCCGACGTCGCCGATCAGGCCGAGGTCATCGTGGCCAGTTTCCTGGGCGGCAAGAATACGGACTGGCTCTGCGGCGGCGGGTTCCAGCCGGATGGCACCGTGGTAGTGGCCGGCGACTGCCTCGGCCCTGAACTGGGCTTGGCAATTCCCGAAACGGTCATCGGCACCGACCTGCCGCGGCCGGGCGAGTACAAGCCCGTCCCCATGCTCGATCGGGGTAAGCCCAAGACCGACAAGGACGGCAAGCCGGTGTTCGAGAAGCCAGGTTGGCGACACGCCAACGCCACGGGCTTCGTCGTCCGCTTGTCCGGTGACCTTAAGCGGATTCTCTCGGTCGCCCGATTGCCGTGGGCGAGCGGCGCGATCACAACGGCTGCCGTCGATCCCAAGGACGGCAGTGTCTATATTGCCGGCCGCGCCGGCGACGAAATCGCCAAACTGGGCGGCGACGTTCAGGCAATGGAGATCCCGGCCGACGTAAGCCGCAAGGAGGGTCCGTGCGACCATACGTTCCTCG
>JBEKVL010001113.1:0-2219 GCA_049514055.1 Tepidisphaeraceae bacterium
AGTCCATGTGGAACGACGACCAGCCGCTGCTGCCGATCCACCTGATTGACGGCGATCCGGAGACCGCCTGGTCAAGCCGAGGCGGCACGGCGCCCGACACGCAGCCCGAATGGATACGCATTGATCTGCCCATGGAAAGCACCGTGGCCTCCGTGGCCCTGGTGTGCAGTGCGAAGGGGCCGTCGAGCTACGGAAAGGTCGGCAAGGTGCTGCCGAAGGAGGTCGCGATCAAGCTTAGCCGCGACGCCCGAGCGTGGGAGACGGTATACGAGAACAAGGCCCTCGCAGATCGTGACGCGGGGCCCACGGTGCTCACATTTTCGGCCCGCAGGGCGAAATAAGTGTGGATCGTCGCGCGCGGCCTCAAACCCGTGGGCAATTGGGGGCATGCGATCTCGCTGGGTGAAGTGGAAGTGCGCGATCCGGCCGGGAACAATCTCGCCCTGGTGTCGCGCGGCGCAGGCATACAGGTCTCCTCGACCTACTACGGATACGGCATGGACCGGAACACGCAACGCGCGTTGTGGCCCTTGCAGTACGACCTGGGATTCAAGTGGACCCGGGTGGGCTACGACATGGGAATGTATCTGTGGTCCTACGTGGAGCGCGAGAAGGGCAAGATCCAGATCGATCCCGAGGCCGACGCCGCGGTGACCGACACCGTGCGCAACGGAATGAGCGTGATCCTCTGCCTCGACAAAGGTAACTGGCTTTACCGCAACCCGCCGCGCAAGACGGACTGGCGCAAGGCCCGTGTGCGGGAGATGATGGAGACGTACTACGACCACCAGGGCTGGCCTCATGAGGGCCCCCAACTCCTGGAAGGCTATTTGCGTTACGTCGACTACATGGTCCGCCATTTCAGGGGCCGAGTGGCTTACCACGAAATCTGCAACGAGTGGCAAAGCATCGGCCTGGAAAACTATGTGAAGATCGTCCACGCGACCATTCCGGTCATCCGGCGAGCCGATCCCAGTGCCAAGATCATGTTGGGTTCCACCGGCGGATTCGATCGCGACGCCCTGTTGGCGTGCCTGGGCAAGCGGCCCGACATCGGCATCCGCAACGGGCAGCTGCAACTCACCGGCCGCACTCTCGCCGTGGTCGATGGAGTTCGGGCCAAGGACCTGCGCGTGACCGTCGATGCGCTGAGCGACGGCGAGGCAGGGGTCGCGCTGCGATTTCGGGATCCCGGCAACTTCCTGCTAGCCATCTGCGCTAACGGGAGCGTCTACTTCCACGAAATCGTCCGCGGCGACGATGGGCCAATGCTCGACCGCGTGATGACCCACGGTCTAGGACCGTCCATCCATCTGACGGCCGAAGTGAAGGGAGACGAGGCCACGCTCACGGTGTCCGACGGTGCCAAGACCGTCACCACGCGTCATCGCATCCAGTACTGCAACGCCGAGGGCACGATCGGCCTGTTCCACAACCGCACGCCGCGGCAGGCGTTTGGCAATTTCCGGGCGACCGACCCGGCCGGCAAGGAGGTATTTCGCGACACCTTTACCGGGCTCGAGCGTTCTCTCCCGCCGTTGTGGGCTTTTCATCCGCCAGTGTACGTGGCCGAATGCCTGGCGGGCCAACTCGACGCGATCGGCTGGCATCCGTTTTACCAGACAGATCTCGACAACCCCGACTTTCGCCGTTACCGGCAAGACGTCGCCGCCTTCCAGCAGGAGTGCCGCCGTTTGGGGTTCCGCGGGCGATTCGCGGCGACCGAGTGGACTTGGGCGGCACCCTACCCGCCCGCGCCCAGCTTCCCGTGCTCGGAGATGGAAAAGGCCAAGTACACCGCGCAGCTCATGACTGCCCACGCGGGCATGGATGTGATCTCGCTCTACAACGAGACCTTCCAGACGGGCAAGATCGACTGGGACTGCAGCCTCCTGCGCAATGCGTTTTCGGTCGATCCGGTCAGCGCCGTACAGCCGCAGCCGGCCTACTACGTCCTGCGCAATCTCTCGACCGTGCTCGACGGTTTTCAGGCGGCAGGCCTCGATGTGGCGTTCCTCGGGCCGAAACCATTGGAGTGTTACACTTTCCGTCGCCCCGGCGGCCCGTGGATGCTCGCCGCCTGGCTCCCCGGCCGGACGAAAGACGGAATCGTCGAGGTGCGCAGCGACGTGACGGTGCGGGCAGTCCACGCCACCCGCGCTTGGGCGATCGATGTGTTCAATGGCACGGAGCAGGAGCTCATCACCACGACCGACGGT
>JBEKVL010001114.1:0-2218 GCA_049514055.1 Tepidisphaeraceae bacterium
GGCGTTCTGCAGGTCGTGGATGTCGAGCACCGTGAGATCGGCGGTGGCATCCACCGTGCTGGGACCATCCCAGAGGGCGGCGTCCGCCCCCAGGGTGGTGCGCTGGATCAGGATCGCCAGGCGCTCGTAAAGCTCCGGCTTCTTTTTTGCCTGCTCGTTGATATCGCGGCTCAGGTCTGTCATGACCGGGTAGTCCTCCGGCAACAGATCCCGGACCTGTTCGGATGTGCTGGCGAAGGTGATGCCCTTCCGTTCGTAGGTGGCGATCAGGGCGTTTTCCAGGCAGGCCTTCTCGGTGTCGGTCAGATCCTGCAGGTAGAGAGAGAAGAACGTCCGCAGGATCTTGATATGCAGCGAGAGATCATTGACCGCAGCGAAGTATTGCTCCTCATCCTCGTCCTGTTCGCCGGCCGGCAGCAGCCTGATCTGCAGCGGGTTGATCCTGCTCTTCCCACCGGCCACGTTCATCCAGCTCCCTCCCAGGCGCCTGCACATCGCCCGGCACTCCCTTAAGGGATCGATGATGATCACCCTCGCCCCCTGGGGGAACTCCCGGGCCACCAGCAGCTTGGAGGCGAAGCTCTTGCCGGAGCCGGTCTTGCCAAGAATCGTGATGTTCGAGTTTGTTCGGTCCTCGCCGCGCTTCCAGATGTCCACCAGCACCAGACCGCCGTCCTTGTCGCGTCCAAGCACGATGCCCGAACCGTCGTTGATGCCGCTCGCCACGAATGGAAAGCTGGCCGCCACGGTCTCGCTCAACATGTTCCGGCTGCCGACATTGCAGATGTCGCCGGGCAGCTCGAACCAGGGGCCTGCCGCCCGCAGGCCGTCCTCCTGCCTGAACACCACGACACGGCCGCGCATTCTGGCCGCCGCCAGCATCGCCTCTACCTGGCGGGTCTTGATTTCCAGGGCTTCCATGTCCTGCGCCACCAGCAGCAGCACGGCAGTCCAATAAAGCACCTGCTGGTTCTCGGCATCGATCTTTTGAAGCAGTTCTTCGGCATCCCTGATCAACTGCTCGGTGCGCTGCCGGATCAGGGCGTTGTTGTTCTGAGACAGGCGAGCGTTATATTCGCCGATTGCCTTGGTGATGTCATTGACCAGCGCCCCGGGGTCACTGGCCGGAACTATGTGGATGCTGGCCGTCACCCCCTGCAGGGCGGCCACCCGGGCCAGCCAGGCTGCCCCTACCCGCGGCGGGTAGTCGGTGATCACCATCACCCGGGCAAGCTGGTCTCCGAAGGCGATCTGCCGGGCTTCAAACTTCAGGGCCTGGGGCGCCAGGGCATCCAGGAGTCCGCTGTTGTCGAAAGTTTGCGTTTCCCTTCTGGCCACGGCTAGCTCACCACCCGGGGAACGGTCGCCAGGCCGTCAGGAGCGCTTTCGTAGGCCGCCTGGCGCGGGGCGAGAAAGCTGAACAGCAGGTCGATGATCTCCGGGTCGCCGCACATCCGCACCAAAAGACCGGATGCCCCAAGACTGCCTGCGAATTCATAGCAGCGCTTCTGGAGCTCCTCGCGCTGGTTCTGGCGTTTGCCGGCGCCGGGCTTCTGTTCGAGCAGGATGTAATACCTGCGCTCCAGGACATCCCCCTCGGTCACCAGCCCGGCGACGTACCTGACGTATTCGGCCAGCAGCCGCCGCTTCAGGTTGTCCGTCGTGTTTTTCAACCGATCGTTCAGGCTGGACAGGTACTGGTCGAGGTCCAGCGCCCGGGGCAGGCAAATGATCTGGATCGGTTCCCGCTGGCCGTTGATGGCCTCGTGGACGGCGCTGATAATGCGCTGTTTTTCATGGTCGGACTTCAGGCTGATGTTCATCGGGTCAACACGAAGGACGGCCACCATGGAGCCGTCCCGCTTGTGTATTGCATTGCTCACGATGTCCTTGAACGGCAGCCAGTCCTGGGCAGACTTTTTTTCGATCTGCGCCTGGACCTGTGCCGTGTCCGGTCTGGGCTTTCTCTTGAACCGCAAACTACCTCACCTTCCTCTGGTACAGATAGAGTTTCTGGCCGGCCATGTACTTCCTGTAGCGCCTAAGCGCCGCCAGGAAGCTGTCGCCGCCGGGCATCATCGGTTTGACCAGGAAATACCCGGCGGCGCCGAAGACGGCGACAAACAGCAGGCCCCGCTGTGAGCGGGCGATAAAGAGCACGAGGTAGCGAAAAGCCAGTCCGATCAGGACGCCGCCCGTCGTGATCAACAATTCGACC
>JBEKVL010001115.1:0-2212 GCA_049514055.1 Tepidisphaeraceae bacterium
CGCACCCACACATCTCCGGTGCAATCTCCACTATAGCGGGAGCCTATCGCTCTACAGTCGGTGCGGGCTACGATTGCTGGACGGTCGGGCGTATTGGGCGCCGCTGGTGTTCGGCATTGTGGGACCAGATAGTCCGCCGTCGGCCGGTTTCATTCGAAGGACAATCCTTCGCCTTAGCGGCATTCCTTTCTTGCTGTCCCGCGTGTGGCCCGGGCCGTTGAACCGGTGCTGCCACCGCATGATGAACAACGATCCGCAGTGGGAGAAGGGCCTTGCACCCTAATTTTTCCGACGATTTGGAATAGCCTAGGTGGTTTGGATGGATTGGAACGTTCCCCCGGTACGATTTATACGACTAGATCGGAATTTATCGTGCATTGCGGCAGGGTAACGTTCTCCGCCATGGGTGAGCGGGAGTCTGCGCGACAGTTAAGGGCTTGGGGCAGAGAGTAAAGAATGGTCAACTTCGCAATTACCCTGTTCGTCGTGTTCTTGCTGATGTCGGCCGGCCAACTCTTGCTGGCATGGATTTACACCCGCCGCTTCCGCGGTTACCGGCTGCCGAAAGTCCCGGACACAGCCCTTCCAAGAGCGGCCATCATTCTTTGCCTGCGAGGCGAAGACCCGTTCTTGGAGAACTGCCTGGAACGGCTTGCCCGTCAGAACTACCCGCGGTTCTCGATTCGGATCGTGCTGGACGGCCCGGATGATCCCGCCCGCCGGCGCGTCGAGCAGTGGGTCGCCAGGTATCGCGAGTTGCCGGTCTCCGTGGAGGTCTTGAAAGATCCGTTTGCGACATGCACGCTGTATTGCAGTTCGATCCACCAGGCCGTGCGGGGACTTGACGACTCGATTGAAGCGATCGCCTTCGTCAATGCCGACACGATGGTGCATGCCGATTGGCTGCGGGCCCTCATGACGCCCTTGCTCGATGAGCGGATTGGCGCGGTAACGGGGAACCGCTGGTACTTTCCCGCGGCCGGCTGCATGGGCTCGCTGGTCCGCTACGTGCAGAACGCGACCGCCGTGCTGGTCATGTACTTCCTGGACCTGATCTGGGGCGGTTCGTTGGCGCTGAAACGGCAGGTCTTCGGCCATGCCCGTTTCCTCGATCAACTCCGCGTCTCGTCCTGCGAGGACTGCGCGGTGCATACCGTGCTCAAGGCTACGGGACTGCGTCTCAGCTTTTCGCCCGCGGCGATGATGGTGAACCGCTAGGAGTGCGACGTGGGCAACGCTTTCCGTTTCATGCGCCGGCAAATGGTCTGGACGCGGCTGTACCACGCCGGGTGGCCATCGGTAGTCCGGGTAACGGTGTTGGCGGCCGCCGCGATCCTTGCGGCCACGGCCACTTTCTGGACCGCCGTCGCGCTCGGCTGGTGGGCGGTGGCCGGCTGGATCCTGGCGGGAACGATCGTCTGCATCCTGGCGAACCTGGCCTTGGTGGCGATCTTACACTGCACCATCGGGCAGCGAGTGGCCCAAGAACAGGGCGAGCCGATGGGCCGGTTTCAGATGCCCGTCTTTTGTAAACTCCTGCTCGCCCTGCCGCTATCGTTCTTCGTTTACCTCGGGGCGGCCCTCTCCGCGTCCGTCGTTCGCCAAATCGACTGGCGCGGCGCCTTGTACCGGGTGATTCCGCCCACCGGCGTCCGGCTCGTCGAGTACCGCACGTTCCAGCAGGATGATGCCCGCATGAAGGCCGGGATGTCGATCTGACGTAGTTGGCGTGAAGCGAACCACACCGAAGAAATGGTGCGTTACGCACGGGTCCGAAACATTATGCCGCACGCGGACGGAAATGAGCCGGCTGGAGTCCCGGCTTTAGCCGGAATCCCCCCCGGAACTTCCGCCAACCATGGGTACATGGTGCCCGGGCGGGACTCCAACGACTCATTCCTGCCCGAGTAGACTATAGTAGCCTCCATCCCTGGGAAAACCGGTGCGCGCAGTCGTACCATTTCGTGGGAGACCGTGCTTCACGCACCTACGTGAACGTGAAGTTCTTCCCCTGGATGTTGCTGCCCGACATGGTCAGATTGATCGAAACGCTGGCCTTGCCATACGTGGCCGTGAGCGTTCGCGCACCGTTGATGAGGCCCGGCAGCGTGAAATTGCCGTTGGCATCCGTCGTGACCCAGTGCGTGGCGCCGCTTTGGATCAAGACGCCCGCGACCGGCTGGCCCTGGGCGTTGGTGACCGTGCCGGAAAT
>JBEKVL010001116.1:0-2212 GCA_049514055.1 Tepidisphaeraceae bacterium
GACCACCTGGACTTCAACGGGAATACTCACTTCATCCTTCTGCTGTTTCGGCGAAAGGAAGTTCAGCCGCTCGAATCCGATGACTTGGCCGCGGCGGTCTTTCACCAGCACCACGTCGTCGTCGGCCTCCTCGCACACGTGCTCCTTCTTCGGGTCGGTGAACCAAACGCTAAGCGTGTTCCCCTTGCGGTCGTAGTAAACTCTCAGTTTGTCCATAGCTCAGTGCCTTGCTTGATGTTCTTGGTAAAGTAGGCTGTGACCACGAATCGTTCGTTTTCCTGTTCCGGGGCCACAACAACGCACAGGTGAACACGAGCCGCAGGGGCGTAATACAAGTGTACGTCGGGGGATTTGACGCTCCGGCGGATCAACTTTGGGGTTTCCACACAGCTTCGTAACTTCCGCTCATGTCCGGCAAGGGCTGGGTGCTTGTAGCGGACGATTTCCCGCCACCGGTCGCGCGTGAGCGACACGCGATACCCGAGTGGGGAAGTCACTTGGAAGATCAGACGCTGCGTCATCGATCCTTCTCCGGTACTTTCATCTTACCCCGTCTACGGCGGGAGTTCAATATCCGGCAGTCGCCCGCGTTGGGGCGAACCGTGCTGCCCCATTCAGCGTAGAGGAGGAGGAAACGGGGACGGTTTGCGAATCTGGCGGTGGATCGTCATAATTGCCTCATAGAACCCAATTCGTGGCACGGGTACGTTAGCGGTTGGAGTTCATGCTTCAGCGTGCCTTGACCCGATGAGGGCTCACGAGCGGTAGATTCACACGCTAAAGCGTGAACTCCAACAAGGTAGCAAATATCGTGGTCCTCGACGACTCAACCCGCTCCGACCCTGCTAAACGGCCCCCGACCCCTGCCATTACCCTGGCCGAGTTCCAGCAATTGATCCGCGAGATGTACATGCGGAAGGACGTGGCTCGGGGGACCTCGGGCACGTTCATGTGGCTCATGGAAGAGGTGGGCGAGTTGGCCGCCGCCCTGCGGAGCGGCACGCCGACGGAGCAGTCGGAGGAGTTTGCCGACGTCCTGGCGTGGCTGGTGACGATTGCCAACGTGGCCGGGGTGGACCTTTCTGCTGCGGTGCTCAAGAAGTACGGCGGGGGTTGTCCGGGGTGCGGTCGTTTGATTTGCACCTGTCCCGATGCGGGGAAGCCATGATCCGAGCGCTCGCGCCCTTGTCGGTTCTGGCGGCGATCTGCCTTGCAGCCCCAGCCGGCGCGGACGGCGGCGCCGGGGCGGAGATTGCCCGGGTGCGAGTCGGGTTCGATGGGCACTACAAGGCCGGGTTATGGACGCCGGTCGAGGTCACGCTTCGCGGTGGCGACGGCGAGGTCGAGGGCCAAGTGACGCTGACCGTGCCCGACGGCGACGGCGTGCCGGCCAGCGTATCGAGCCCGAGCGAAAATCCCTGCCGATTAACACCGGGGGAAGAAGCGTCCGTGCTGCTTTACGCCCGGTTTGGCCGGGTGAGAAGCGACCTGAGGGTGAGCTACCACAATCGAGACGGGGTCCTCGTGGAGAAGCTCTTCCAAGCGGGCTCGGCGGAAGGGGACAGGTCCGTGTTTTCGGGCGACGTCTCATCCGCAAAACAGCGTCAGTTGGCCGAAAAACGGACCAGTCCCCAGGCCATTCCGCCCGCGCTTGCGTTCGGCCGGCAGATGATCGTGGTGGTCGGCCCGGATTCCGAGGGCGTGCCGGAGGCGGTTGACGCCTTGCGCGAGCCCGCACAAGAGCGAACCGCGGTCGTAACGCTCGACAACCTTGCCGAGCTGCCCGACCGGTGGTACGGCTACGAGGGCGTCGACCTGGTGGTATTGTCCGGGAGCCGGCCGGCGATCTATATCGACTCCTTGCCCGAGGGACAGAAGAGAATCGATGCAAGAATTGCGGCCCTTCGCCAGTGGGTTCGGATGGGCGGAACGCTGCTCTTGGCGGTTGGCTCACAAGGTCAGACGTTGCTCGGTGCGGGGTCGCCGCTGGCGCCGCTTTCGCCCGGCAAATTCCAGCGGATATTCTCGCTTCGCCAGACCGCATCGCTGGAGGCATACTGCGCCAGCCCGGCGCCGATGCCGCGGCTGGGACCCGGCGGGGAGAGCATCGAGTTGCGCGTGCCTCAATTGACGAACGTCGAGGGCGTCGTGGAAGTTCGCGAGGGCGATTTGCCGCTGGTTGTCCGCCGCGCCGTGGGGTTCGGCCAGATCG
>JBEKVL010001117.1:0-2211 GCA_049514055.1 Tepidisphaeraceae bacterium
AAACAAAAAAAGCCGCCGCAAGCGAACACCCGTGGTGTTCGGTTGCGGCGGCTTACTCATTAACCGGTCTCCCCGCACAAGGCGGAAATACCGTTTATTTAGTCATCCGTGGACTGCATATCTGCCGGGGAACCGGCCTATTCTGCTGTTCCACGGCCCATCCATGGTACGCTTTCTGACCCGCGAAGCAAGGGGATGGCCGAGTATTCGGTTTGCTACTCGTCATGCTCAAGACACGGGGCGAAAGCGAAAGCACCATTTCCGACGGAATGAACCCCTTTGAGCGGGAGTACGTGCGTCGTTTCGTCGTTCACCCCCGCTGCGCTGGTAAGTTGCAGAGAAGATGGCCGGGGGCGAAACGCCTCACGCCCTGCGCCTCGACACCATTCACTTTCTCCCCCGGCCGTCCATAGCCCTGCCGTCTTGCGGAGCCGTTGCGTATTTCGCGCAAAGCAGCATCGGAGATTCGATCCTGTACGGAGCCGTTGGGCCGCTATGATCCTCCATGCCGTCCGGCCCAAGACAATCCGCAGTTGAGTTGGTGCGATCTTCGTCCGCCAATGCCAAGACCCCCGACATCGCCTCCGCGTCGCTGCCCGACACGCTCGCGGCCCTGCACGTCAACCCCGACACTGGGCTCACACACGCGGAGGTCGATGCACGCCGGAAGGAGCACGGCTATAACGAAGTGGCGGAGAAGAAAGGGCATCCGGTACTCAAGTTTCTGGGGAAGTTCTGGGGCGTGTCCGCTTGGATGCTTGAGTTGATCATGGTCGTGTCAGTCGTCTTAGGGAAATACTCCGATCTGGTGGTGGTGGCAGCGCTCCTGGTCGTTAATGCGGTCGTGAGTTTCATGCAGGAGCATCGGGCCGCCGGCGTGGTCGAAACGCTACGGCGACGCCTGCAAATCAGCGCGCGTGTCCGACGCGAGGCCGCCTGGCAGGTCGTTCCGGCCCGGGACCTGGTCCCAGGCGACTTTGTCCGTGTGCGCCCGGGCGACATTATTCCCGCCGACGTCAAACTTCTGACCGGGACCTTGAGCGTCGATCAGTCGGCGCTTACCGGCGAGTCCAAGGACGCTGACAAAGCGCCCGGCGACGTGCTTTCGTCCGGATCCATCGTTCGCCGGGGCGAAGGCAATGGCGTCGTCATGCTCACGGGCGCGAAAACCGCGTTCGGACGTACCACCGACCTCGTGCAGAAGGCCCGACCGAAATACCACATTGACGCGGTGATGGCCAAAGTCGTCCGCTGGCTCTTCCTCGTCGTCGGTGCCCTGTTGGGCATGGTCGTCGTCATGTCGCTCATACGCGGCACGCCGCTCCTTGAGATGGTCCCGCTCATCCTCATCCTGTTGATGAGCGCGATCCCGCTCTCTCTCCCTGTCATGTTCACGGTCAGCATGGCCATCGGGTCGAAGGAACTGGCCAAACGCGGGGTGCTGGTCACCCGCCTCAGTGCCGCGGAGGATGCCGCCACGATGGACGTACTCTGCGTGGATAAGACCGGCACGATCACGATGAATCAACTGGCCGTCACCGGCGTGATCCCCCTGGAGCAAGCAACAGAAGCTGATGTCTTGTTTGCCGGCGCCCTTGCTTCCCAGGAAGCAAACCAGGACCCGATTGACCTGGCCTTCCTCGCCGCAGCAAAGGAGCGGCATCTCTTTGACGGCAAGCCTTCGGCCAAGCCGATCTCCTTCGCACCCTTCGATGCGAAGAACCGGCGGACGGAAGCGGTGGTGGAACAGAACGGCCAGCGGCAGCGGGTGATGAAAGGGGCGGTGCGGACCATCGCCGAAGCCTGTGGACTTCAGCCCCCTGCCATCGCGGCGTTGGAGGCCCGGGTCAGCGAATTGGCATTGAAGGGCTATCGGACACTGGCGGTGGCACGCGGTCCCGACACAGGCGTTCCCACCATGGTCGGATTGGTGACGTTGTACGACCCGCCGCGGCCGGATGCGAAGCAACTCATCGCCGAGCTCCGCGACCTTGGCGTCCCGGTAAAGATGCTCACCGGTGACGCCCTGGCGGTGGCACGGGAAATCGCGGACGGCGTCGGGCTGCCCAACATCCGGCGCGTGGCCGACCTGAAGGCGGCGAACTCCCAGGCGGGCAACAAGGCGGTGGACTTACTGGCGGGGGCCGACGGCTTCGCCGAAGTCTACCCTGAGGACAAATACATCGTCGTCCAGCACTTGCAGGCCGCTGG
>JBEKVL010001118.1:0-2208 GCA_049514055.1 Tepidisphaeraceae bacterium
AAGCCCCAGGGCACAAGGCGGGACTCATCCCGGCCCACAAGCCTTCGAGCATGAACGCACTTGCCTGCTCCCCTTGGCGGCGCATCTGCCCGCTCCCTATAAGGTCCACGGCCGCGGCACCGACCAGTATGGCTATATTGCCTGTGGCGCCAATTATTACTGGGTGCCCGGCACCCGGCGCGATGAGTTCATTCGCCGCCTGTTGGCCTTGAGCCGCAAGATAAGCGTCGAACCCTGCGCCGAACCATGACCTTCGGACAGCGCCGAGAGTTGGCCCAGCGCCTGCGGGCCATCCCCTTGGAGCGGGTGCTGCCTCTGTGCGGCGCCCGGCCCGACCGCGACGACCGGCGCAAGTGGCACCACCCCGGCGGGCACTCTCTCGGTCACCGGCCCCAAGTTCATGAACTGGACCCTGGGGGCGGGCGGCGGCGGAGCCATCGACCTGGTGATCCAACTTCTCCACCTGGACTTCAAAGCGGCGGTGGATTGGCTGGCGAGCCCTATTTCAGCAGTCCTGCCGCCCGAAACCGCCACACCCTGCCTACCGGCAGGCAGGCCCTCGCCCGCCTCTGAGCTACGGCTCCCACCGCCGGTCCCCGGCCAACTGGCACGCATCCGCGACTATCTGGTCGCTCAACGCCCCCGGCCCTCCGCGCTGTTGGCGCCGCTTATCGACTCCCGCACCCTCTACGCCGATGCCCGGGCCAATGCCGTCTTCCAACTAATGTGCGGGTACGTAGAGCAGTTCATCGCCTTTGCGTCCGTCGATGTCAACCGCAACGATTCGGGGACAAGCGGGCGCCAGCGTGAGCAAGTATCGGAGGATTTTTCCGCCTGCGAGTTCAATGGTGCCCACCCCACAGGTCCGAAAAGCCGGGGTGATCGTGAACAGTCTTGCTGGTTTTGTTCGCGAAGGGTTCTCGTCCGCCCCTCCTGTGTCAGCGGCGAAATGAAAATGCATTAAAACCGCCGGTTTGAAATTGTATTTTCTTCCGCGGTTTTTTCTTCCGCCGGTTCTCTCCAAGACGTTTCTTCCTTCTTCCTTTTTGGCTCTTCTTCCCCCCGTTGGTTTTGCTTTAATTCCCTTCGGCTTCGTGTTGGTTTCGGCACACGATGAGTGCCAGACCGACGCAACGTAAGTGCCATTGCTGCAAGGAGTTTTTCTTCCCCGATTACCGCAACTACGACCGCCAGCACTACTGCGGCAAACCCGCTTGCCGCCACGCCAGCAAGTTGGCCAGCCAGCGGCGCTGGTTTCGCCAACCGGCCAACCGCGACTACTTCCGAGGTGCCAACAACGTGGAGCATGTTCGGCAGTGGCGCCAAGCCCATCCGGGCTACTGGAAAAAGAAGACCCCCGCGTCTGGGAACATTCAAGTTGCCGCACCCCAGCAGGTTAACCCGGTACAGTCCTCTTGTAACCTACCCCGCAGTCCTCCCGGTACGTTACAAGATTTCTGTCTCCCACAGAACCCCGGTTTTATCGGGCTGATCTCGATGATCACGGGCCGTACGTTACCAGATGACATCGCCCCCATCGCGCGCCGGGTGGTAGAACAGGGCCAAAACCGCACGGACCGGCAGCGGCAAATCCCCCCGAGCTTTAGCTGGGTGGACCACCGACTGATTCGTCACGCCCACCTGAGCCGCTGCGACCACAGCGCCTGGGCCCTGTATCTGTTCCTGGTCACCGTCGGTGATGTCCAGGGCCTGAGCTACTACTCCGATGCCGCCCTGGGGCGGCACTTGCAAATGGCCCCACTCCAACTGGGGCTGGCCCGCCAGCAGTTGGAGCGGGCCGACCTCATTGCCTATCGCAAACCCCTTTACCAGGTGCTGGCCTTGCCCGAGCCCCGCCCGGAACCGACCACCCCCACCGGCCCTCGTGCCGGCCAAACTCAATCGGTGGGCGACATTCTTCGCCGCGCTTTAGCCGGAGGTGCCCGATGATCAGTTATGCGCTCTGCTGCCAACTGCGGGAACTCTTCGACCAAAAGCACTTGCACGCCGCCCAGGTCGCCGACCAACTGAAGCTGGATCCCAGGACGGTCGCCCTCTGGATGGAGCGGCCCAGCTACCGGCAGCGCCGGGGAGTCAAGCGACCCAGCAAGCTCGACCCGTTCAAGGGCCGGATCGTCACGCTATTGGAACGTCACCCTTACACCGCCCAGCAGGTGCTCCAGGAGATCAGGACCCAGGGCTACGCCG
>JBEKVL010001119.1:0-2206 GCA_049514055.1 Tepidisphaeraceae bacterium
GGACATGGAGGTTTGCGGCGAGGCGGAACGTATCGAGGAGGCCTTGCGGCTGGTGGAAGGCGCGAACCCGGATGTCGTCATCATCGACCTTACCTTGGACGGCGAGGACGGCATCGAGTTGATCGACTACATCAAGTCGCGCTGGCCCTCCGTGAAGATCCTCGTCTATTCGTCGCACGACGAAGAGACCTTTGCCGGCCGCGTTTTGCGGGCCGGGGCCACGGGCTTCGCCTCCAAACGCGAGTCCATGCCCAAGATCGTGGCGGCCGTCCGCCAGATCCTCGAGGGCGAGGTCTACCTCAGCCCCGCCATGACCACCCGGCTCCTGCAACGCGCCGCCGTGGGGAAACCGTTGGACCATAACCCCGCCGAAGCACTCTCCAATCGCGAGTTGCAGGTCTTCGAAATGATCGGGCGGGGAATGAACACGATCGAGATCGCCCACAAGCTGGAGTTGAGTCCCAAAACGGTCGAATCGCACCGCAAGGTCATCAAGACCAAGTTGAACGTGCAGACCGCCGCCCAGTTGAGTCGCCGGGCATATCAATGGGTTCAAGAGAACTCGTGATCTGGAGTGCGGTGGCTTGCTACCGCTTTTTCAAGGCGGCTGGCGTCCGGGAAGATTCATGGCGTTTTGGACAGCGGTAAGCCGTCGCACTCCAAAGGCCGTGGCCCGCCCCTGAGCAGTAAGGAAAAACCCGGGACGTCCTTCCCTCCTTCCCCTTGCACACTTGTCCCTCGTTCCCTTGGCGTGGTGCCAGGATCGCAGGGATTGGGCGATTGCCGGGGCACGCTAGACTAATAGGCGTGCGGTCGAGGATTCGTGGCCCGCCGCAGGCAGCCGGAGCCGTTAGGCCGCTGCAAGCATGCAGTAGAAAAAAGTGGTGTTCCCAGACTCAAGGAGGAAAAGTCATGTTGGTGCTCAGTCGAAAGTGCGGTGAGGCGATCGTCATTGCCGACAACATTACCGTTACCGTTCTGGAGGTGCGAGGCGGGCGGGTGAAGCTGGGTTTTGTGGCGCCGGGCGACGCCCCCATCCATCGGGCGGAGATCTACGAGAAGATCGAGCACTGCCTGCCCGCCGGCGCCTATGCCGAGGCCGCTCTGGCCTGAACGGCGCTGTGGGTTGTCCTCCCACGTCGTTTAAGAACCGAGCGAGAAATAACTCCCAGTCTTGGGTGGCATGCCTTAAGGCTTCTAGCCTAGGCATGTCAATGGTCGCAACAACATGCCTGCACGACATGCCTAGGCTAGAAGCCTTAAGGCATGCCACCCTCTGCAGGAAGCGAGGAAGTTATTCTTCGGCCGATCCTACCCCGCACGGTGCCCGTCCGGGCTAAACGAGTCGTACCTGGAAGCGGGCGTTTGCGTCATTCCTTCGGGCCTCGCCTACGCGGCGGGATGCCAGCCGGCATCGGCCCAGAGTTCGCCGCTGACAGCCGAGTTGGCGATCATGAAGCAAATCGCGTCGGCGATCTCTTCGGGATGGATGAGCCGGCCCAATTGCGTATGCGGCAAGACCTGCTCGCGAATCAACTCGTCGCCCATCTTGTGGACCATCGGCGTGTCGGTGAAACCGGGGTGGATCACGCCGCAGCGGACGCCGTGGAAGATGGCCTCCATCATGAGTGTGCGGGCGGCGCCTTCCAGGCCGGCCTTGGTGGCCGCGTAGGCGATCTGCCCCTTGTTGCCCCGCGAGGAAACGGAGCCGATGAAGACTACCGTGCCCTGGATGGCCTCCGTGCTTTGCCAGCGTTTCAGTCCCCGCGTGAAGCGGTCTTCGGCGATGCGGCCGAGCATCTCCAGGGCCCAGTAGATGGGGGCGGTCAAATTGATTTCCAGCACGCGGCGGAAATCTTCCACCGGGTACAGCGAGGCCTTGCCGGTCGCCTTGTCGATCTTGGCAGCCAGCGAATCGCGGGTGATACCGGCCGCGGGCACAAAGATCCGCACCGGGCCCCACTTGGCTGAAACCTCGTCGAAGACCTGCCGGCGAAAGGCCTCGTCGGCCACGTCGCCGATGCAGGCCACGGACTGCACGCGGTTGTTGGTGAACTGGTTGATCGAACCGGCCAACTGCGTGGCGCTTTGGCACTGGTCGATCAGGCCGATGGCCTTCACCCCGCGCCGCACCAACTCCAACGACACGGCCTCGCCGATGCCGCTGCCCGCGCCCGTTACGATTGCGACTGTTCCTTGGATTTCC
>JBEKVL010001120.1:0-2206 GCA_049514055.1 Tepidisphaeraceae bacterium
GCCGTGCCCATCAGGCCGGCGCCGATGACCGCGAGACTCCGGACGGAGACCGGGCGGCCGGCCGAATCGATGCCCCCGCCATGCTGCTTCCATGCCACCAGCCGTTCGACGTTCCGCAGGGCGGCGGCTTGGGACATCATCCGGCTCCGGGCGGGGAAACGAGTCGCGGAAACTAACCAGTCTTTGCGGCCGTCTTCATCAAGGCCATGATGTCCTGATGTTTCTTCGCAACGAGCTGCTTGAGTTCGTCCAGCGGGAGCTTGCGTTCGCTCCGGTCGGCCAGAGCCTTGACCTCGGCCTGGATCGGGGCCACCAGCCGGCCGACAAGATCCGCATCGGACGTTCCCGCAGCCAACGCATGCAAACCGGTGTACCTGCTCGGAGTATAGCCTCCCCCGTAGAGACCGACGCCAACGGCTGAGAGTCCAGGCAAGAGCCGATTGCGGAAGTCGGCGTTCGGATCCTCGGGTTCCGCTTTCCCGGCAATTGGGGGTACCACTGGACCGTGTCCGCCTCCACGCGGAGGAACGGCGAGCCGCGGGCCGACAGCGGCGGCGTCGCGGGTGAGCTCCCGCTCGGTGATGTCGATGGCCAGTTGCGCGAGTTGTGCGGCCAATTCGCCGGCGCGAAGGTTTTTGACATCCTGGTAGTTCAGATTGCCCAGTGCCCGGGCGGCAGCGATGCGGACCAGGGTCGGAACGTTCGCGTCCCCGGCGATCATTCCGAGGAGCTTGGCGATCTCGCCGTTGGGGCCGGGGTTACGCATGATTCCGAGCCCTTCGATGGCCAGCGCGCGGGCCCAGGTTTGCCCATCCGCCGAACGTCCTGGTTCATCCGCCGTCTTGGCGATCGTCCAGAACAGGGAATTCACTTTGTTGGCGGTCGGACTTCCGGGCGCCTGGTACCCGGCGTGGCGGACGAGCCCTTCCAGGGCGACGATCCGTATCCCGTCGAGTTGCTGTTTATCCTGCACGGTGGCCAGCAGAATCGGAAGCGCCCCCGGCAAAGGAGCCGCCCCGCCGAGCGTCGCAGCCCTGCCGTTGAGTTCACCGAGGGCCAGCATCGCGTTGACTCGCACCACGGGGTGGTAGGGAGGGTTCGAATACTTGGAGAGCGCCTTCAGCACGTAATCGACGAAAAACTGCGCCACTTGGCCCGGTTGAGCCTCGTCGGGATGATCGAGCGCAATGGCCACTTCTTTCTTCAGGTCCACGCGAAAGGTCTTGGGCAGGTCTTTGAACTTCTCGGGGCGAGTCCAGCGGCTCAACGCGTACTTGGAATAGTAATCAACGACGGCCGCCTGCTCGCCAGGGCCAAATTGTTCCTTCTTTAATATGTTCCGGATCTCCTGGCGCTGAGTTTTCAGACGCTCGTCCACCGGTTCCACTTGATACTCGGCCTCCGCGGCGGCGGCGGGAGCCGGCGCGGTCGCGGCAGGTCCTTGCGCCGCTGCCGGGCACGCCATCCAAGCCGAGACCAATACGGCGGCAACCGCCGAACCTACGCAATGCCACAAGCGACAACGCCCAGGCCATCTGATCATAACGCAACCTTCAATGTCGAACGGCTTTGGAGAAACACCACACTTTCCAGGCTACCAGGGCCGGCCAAGTGCTGTCAAGCCAGCCGTTTGAAGGGCTCCCCAGTCGAGGCATAGCGTGAAGCAGCGTAATCGCACAAGAATAGACCAATCCCCTGCCGGAGACCCCTGGCGTGACGTTACTCTATAGCGAACCCTGCTTCCTCAAGCATGAGACCGGCGACCATCCCGAGCGGGCCGAGCGGATCCGTCGGATCCCGGAGGTGCTGCGCGAATCCGGCCTGGACCTCCAATGCCAGCGGCCCGTTTGGCAGCCCGTCAGCCGGCAACGGCTGACCCGCGTCCATTCTGCCCGGTACATCGACGAAGTCCGGGCGTTGGCCAAGTCGGGTGGAGGGGACCTCGATCTGGACACGATCGTCAGTCCGGCCTCCTTCGAGGTTGCCTTGCTGGCCGCGGGGGCCGTTTGCGACGCCACCGAGCGAATCCTCCGTGGCGACGATACCCAGGCCCTTTGCCTGGTTCGTCCGCCCGGCCACCACGCGCTGACCAGCCACGCGATGGGCTTCTGCCTGTTCAACAACGTGGCCGTGGCCGCCCAGATGGCCATCGATGAATTCGGCCTGGACCGCGTGTTGATCGTCGACTGGGACATCCACCACGGCA
>JBEKVL010001121.1:0-2204 GCA_049514055.1 Tepidisphaeraceae bacterium
TGCGATGGCCAGGCTGGTGACCACCATCGGCTTGGCCATCGCCATTCCCTCGATCACCTTGTTCTGCATGCCAGACCCCGATTGCATCGGCGCCACGAGCACCGACGCGCTTTGCAGATGAGGGCGGATATCGGGAACGAAACCGGTGACCACGATATTCGGGTCGCCCCGCGCCGCCGACAGCATTTGCTCGGCGGGATTTGCCCCAATGACCAGAAAACGAACCGCGGGATGACGCCTCTTGAGTTCGGGCAATATATTCGCGATAAACCAGCTTGATGCCTCGACATTTGGCGGATAACCCATCTCGCCATGAAAGGCGATCGTCGTGGGCTCAACGCCTTGATCGGTTGGCGCGAAGTATTCGGTGTCAACCCCAATGGGGATCCGTACAATATTGGCGCCGGGCGACAACTGTCTTGCGCGATCCGCATCCGGTTGTGACACGAAGACCACGGCATAGAAGGAGCGATACGTGCTCTCCATGCGGCGCAGTTTCGCCCCGTGAAGGGCTAATCTCGCCCGAACCCAAGGATTTGTGGCTCGTTTCCATCTCTCCAATGCCAACGTCATGCAGTCCGCCGGGAACGCGATGCACGGGATCCTGCCCAAATGCTTTCGATATTGGAGCATGGAGTACCCCTGGATCTGGACCACATCGGGCGGATGATGGGCCAGCATGTCGCGCAACTGTTCGACAAACAGTTTCGATGAACGTCCTAGCGTCCCGGAATCCGGCGAGTGCAGAATGGAGGGCCACCTTCGGGGCGACCACCACCGCGGCACGAATGGATCCTCAAACAACAGAACGTTGTCGCACCATGGATCAACCGATTCACGATCCGTCTTGTCGGCGAGCCTGGGAACGAAGGCCATTAGATCAATTTTGTGACCGTGGCGGTGGTAACCCTGAATAAGTCTGTAAAGCGTACTCTCGTATCCGCCGACGAGGGTCTCGGGATACCGTAAAGCCAGGATGAGAATGCGCATGCGTTACCACCTCATGCGAGGTTGTTTCTGTCGATCTTCGTCACCATCCAACCCTGGTCCCCACACATTACCTTCACTCACAGTTGCCTCCAATAACCAAGTATCAGATATCTCATGCCCTAGCGCAACGCGTCGATGCGGTCAAGGCGGCCTCCGAATGATCTCGCTCGTGCTGTATCCGGGTGCCATACTGGCGAAGCGTACCGCTCCACCGTGGCTGGCCACGCAGTCGGTGCCGGGGACCTTCGTCCCCTCGTATTCCGCGCCCTTCACCAGAACGTCGGCCTGGAGCGCCCGCACCACGGTGTCCACGTCTCCCTCGAAGGGCAAAACGTAGTCTACGTCGGCAAAGCGCGCCAGCGCCTCCAGCCGATGTGTCTGGCCGATGACAGGGCGCTGGGGCCCCTTCAAGGCCCGCACCGAATCGTCGGTATTGCAGGCCACAAAAAGCACGTCGCCGAAGGCTTTCGCCTCGGCGAGCAGGTGCAGGTGGCCATAGTGCAGCAGGTCGAAGCAGCCGTTGGCGAGCACGATTTTCTTGCCCTGGCGGCGCTTGCGTGCCGCCCGATCGGTCGCGCCCTTCAGCGTCACGACCTTCGCCTCCCAGCCCCGGCTGGCCTCAATGGCGTCCTGCCATTCGTCGTCGCCAACGGTGTAGGTTCCGTGGTGGGACACGGCGATGCCGGCGGCGATGTTGGCGCGATTGCACGACTCCTCCAGGCCGTAGCCGCGCGACACCGCCGTCGCCAGGGCCGCCATGAAGGTGTCGCCGGCGCCGGTCACGTCATAGACCGTCGCAGGCGTCGTCTTGACGTGCCCGCAGCTTGCGGCGTCGTGGAACAGGCACCCCCCGTCGCCCAACGTCACGACGACCACGCCGAAGGAGTATCGCTGCCGCAAGATCCGTGCCGCGCAGGTTGCCTGGTCCACAGGCTCGCCGGCCAGCGCGGCGTGTACGATGCCGTCCTTGTCCGCCAACTCGATCGCCTCGCGCAAGTTGCATTTGAACAGCGAGGCATGCTGGTAGAGATGGATGTTCCGCCTAGGCTTGGCATCCACGTAGAGCGGGATGCCGATCGTTTCGCACGCGCCCGTGATCCACTCGACGACGCCCGGGGTCAACGCGCCTTTGCCGTAGTCGGCCGCCACCACGGCACCGATGTCAGTGCCGGTGTGGAGAGTATCTGTCAGATGTTGCTTCATCCCCGCCTCGT
>JBEKVL010001122.1:0-2202 GCA_049514055.1 Tepidisphaeraceae bacterium
CCGTGTGCTGGAGTTGAAGAATTGCTCGAAGCTGGTCATTGATTTCTCGCCCGTCGAGTTCCTCTCCAGCGCGATGATCGGCAAGCTGATTTCCCTGAATCACAAGGTCAAGCTTTGCAAGTCGGCCCTGCGGTTGTGCAACTTGCGGCCGGAGATCCGCAACATCTTCCACCTGTGCAACATCGAGCGGGTGTTCGACATTCGCGAGGACCAGGCCGCGGCGGTAGCCTCGTTCTGAGGACCAGCGAATCAATAAGTGTCGTGGTTTGGGGATGGCACTTTAGGGTGGCACGCCCTGAGCGTCTGGCGATGGGCGTGGTTTCGCGGGGAAACACGCCCTTCGCCAGAAGCTCAGGGACGTGCCACCCCTACTTTCGACCTGCGACAGTTATTGATTCGCCGGCCCTAACTCCGGCTTGACAATCATCACTTGCGGATGGACAGTACAGGCGTCGGGTCTTTTCATTCTCTGCCGCGGCCGGAACACCGCGAAGGAGGGGCCGCGACGTCTTTTCCCATCTATCGAAAGAGGAGGTGTGCCATGTCTCGCAAACTGGTGTTTGTGGGTGTTTTCTTGGGCGTGCTGCCCGTGGTGATGGTTGCGGTGAAGGCCCGGGCGGCCGATCCGCCGCAGAAGGGGGCGGTAGACCAGAGCAATCCGTTTGTCAATGCGGCTGCCGCCAAGCCGGACGAAGCGAAGCCGCAGGTCGATCTTGCCAAGCCGAAACCGCAGTCGAGCCCGGGCCTGCAGGGCGGCGAGAAAGCCATCCTCAAAGCCCTGAAAGAGAAGACCGCGTTAGATTTCGTGCAACTTCCGCTCACGGACGTTGCCGACTTCCTCAGCGAGAAGCATCACATTCCCATCAAATTGGATACCTCCGCGCTCAAGGATGCAAACGTTGACAGCAGTACATCGGTCACGTGCAGGCTTGCCGGCATCTCGTTGCGTTCGGCCCTGGAGATCATCCTCGACGATCTTCAGCTCAAGTGGACCATCCATCATGACGTCCTCATGATCACCACGCCGCAAAAGGCCGAAAGCGACGAGTGCATGTACACGAAGGCATACGACGTCGCCGACCTGCTCGTGACCCCCATGGACTACGAGGCACAAAACCCCGTCTGGCCGATCAAAGAAGTGCTTTGGGACCACCAAACCAACACAGGAATCACCGGCGGCATGTGGTCCTGTACCGGAAGGCCGGAACCCGGTAATCGCCCCGCGCCGCCTGCTCTGCATGGCCTCAACGCAATCAAGGACCTGGTAATCAATATCGTTGCAACCAAGACGTGGCAAGAGAACGGCGGTACGGGCACGATCAGCGAGTTTGACCGCATGCTGGTCGTCTCGCAAACGCGGGAAGTTCACCTGCAGATCGAGCAGTCGCTGGCCGTTCTCCGTGCGCGGCGGCGCGCTGCACCGACCCTCTCCGTGGAACTTCACTGGCTCTGGCTCGATGCCAAGCAGCGCGACCGCCTGCTGCCCGGCAACGCAACACCATCGGACGGGCAGGTTTCGTCGACGATCGATCCGCAACGGCTCCGACAGATCGCCGCTGAAGTGCCGGGTTTTCACGGACAGGCCGCTTGTCTGAACGGGATCGGAACCGCGATTGCCGCGGGCGACCGGCGAGCGATCATGGCGAGCACCATTCCCGTCGTGGGTGGCGACTGTGTCGGTTATTCGCCCGTGATCAACGTGCCCAACGTGGGCGTAACGGCCCAGGTTCGGCCGACATTCGTGCCCGGCACGAAGACGGCGATGCTGGATATCACAAGCATCATCACCCGCTGGGGTCCGGCGCGGCCGCCGGCGATCATCGGCGCGGCCTGGCCTGCGAACCGCCAAGTTGTCGCCAGCAGTCCTCCGCCGGCTTCACTCCCGGCCCAGGACACGGCAAAACCGGCGCCGGCAACGACTCCTCCGCCTGCCGCACCCATAGTGACAACACGCTCCGTTCATGCCGGTTCGGCCTCCTGTCCCATCGATCAACCCGTCATGCCGACGCAGCAGATCGGCAGCACGCTGCGAGTTCCGCTGGGCAGGCCGGTGATCGTCGGCTCAATGACCTTTGCCCCCGCGGAAGATGCCGGCCTCGGCGCGGCCCGGGGGAACCCGGTCGACGTCTACCTCGTGGCAACGACAAGCATCGTCAAGAGCGCGTCGAAGTAGAACTTTGGAGTGCGAGGGCTTGCCGTCGC
>JBEKVL010001123.1:0-2201 GCA_049514055.1 Tepidisphaeraceae bacterium
CGATTTTGCCGGAGGAACGGTAGTCCATATCAGCTCGGGCGTTTCGGCCTTGATCTGCGCGCTGCTCTTGGGCAAGCGACTGGGCTACGGGGTGGAGCCGATGCCGCCCCATAACCTGACCTATACGGCCCTGGGCGCGGCCATGCTCTGGGTCGGCTGGTTCGGCTTCAACGCGGGCAGCGCCTTATCGGCCGGCGAATTGGCCGCCAGCGCCTTCGCAGCCACGCACCTCGCCGCGGCCGCGGGTGGACTCACTTGGGCCGGGCTGGACTGGATCCTCCGCGGCAAACCGAGCGTGCTGGGCACTTGCTCGGGGTTGGTGGCCGGCCTGGCCTGCGTTACCCAGGCCGCCGGCTACGTCCTGCCGATGCCCGCCTTGCTCATCGGGGTGATCGGTGCCTCGGTCTGCTACACGGCATGCACGGCGGTCAAGGCCCGCTTCCGTTATGACGATTCGCTCGACGTGTTCGGCGTCCACGGCGTCGCCGGCACGCTGGGGGCCTTTTTGACCGGGATCTTTGCGACCCGCGCCACGGGGGCCGTCGAGGGTCAGGCTCTCCTCGGCGTCGCCGAGGGTGGAGTGAGCCTCATCAAGGGCCAGCTCTGCGCCATTCTCGCCGGTTGGGTGTTGGCCATCGTCGGCACGTTCGTTATCCTGAAGGTGCTCGACGCGTTGATGGGCCTGCGCGTCTCGCAGCAGGCCGAAATCGACGGCCTCGACCTCAGCCAGCACGAGGAAGAAGGTTATATTTTGATCTAGCGGCATTTCGCGATTCGAGGAGGAATTTCTGCAGGGAACGCCCTCCGTGGCGTTCCTCGCCATCCACAAGTCCCGGAACGCCACGGAGGGCGTTCCCTACAGGATGTCGATTTATCCGGCAAATGGGGACTGTCCCCTTTTTCCCACAGCATTCAAGGAGTACTTTGATGAAGAAGGTCGAAGCGATTATCCGGCATTTCAAGCTCGAAGAGGTCAAGCGGGCGCTGACCGAGCACGGCATCGCCGGAATGACCGTGACCGAGGTCCGCGGCTTCGGTCGCCAGAAGGGCCACACCGAGATGTACCGCGGCACCGAATACAAAGTCGACTTCGTGCCCAAGATCAAGATCGAAGTCGTCGTGAACAACGACAAGCTGCCGATCGTGCTGGATACGATCATGCAGGCCGCCCGCACCGGCCAGGTCGGCGACGGCAAGATGTTCGTCTCCGATCTTGCCGACGTGGTGCGGATCCGGACCGGCGAGTCCGGCGAAGGGGCAATTTGAATCGACTTGCCTCCGCCGGTCGTCGCTACTCGACCCCGTTAATCGTCACCCGGGTCGTGCCGAAGCCGCCGGGCGAATCCGTGGGTTTGATCAGCGACTTCGGCAACTCGACCGACTGAAAGAAGTCGTAATTGAATTTCTCGCTGCGGCGGAGCACCTGGTCGATCGTTTCGCCCTGCTTCAGTTGAATCGAGTAGGGGATGCTCGATGCCGAGGATTGCCAAGCGGTCTTGCCCTGGTAAACAAAGGCGATCGACGTCACGTAATCGCGCACCGTGTACTCCTGCCAGGGAGAAACGCCGAACCCTCGGAACGAAATCTTCTTCTCCGCGCCGACGGTCGTCGACCCGGTCAATTCGATCGTGCCGTTCGCGCCAACCTGGGTTCCACAGTTCCACCAGTGGTTTGTGGTCCTTCTCGCCGGACATCAGCACCTGGCTGCCATTGTCGTTCAGGGCCATGGGCGTCAGCTTGCCGGTTGCCGTCGCCGCCAGCAGCTTCTTGCCGTGGACCATGTCGCAGAGAACGATTCGGGTCTGGGGTTGCGGGCGTTGGAAGTCCCATGCGTATCCGATCAACACGCGACGCCCGGTGTGGTTGGCAACCAGGGCCGTGCAGCCCTCAAAGAAATTCTCCCGGCGCGGCAGCACGATCACCCGGGCCTTGCGTTCCGGGGGCTCGGGCGCCGGCAGCGGCACCGCGAACTTCCAGCCCGCCTGCTCAGGCATGAACGCGACCGCCTCGGCGGAGGACCAGTCGGGCGAGACAATCTTTACATTATCAGATTCCTGCTTCGCGGCAGGCGGTTCCGGCTCCTCCAATTTCTTCGGCTGGAAGGGGTTGTCGTCCTTGGCCTTGAACGGGCTTTCTTCCTTCCCGCGCCGAAGTTCCATCATGTGATCGAGGACGTAACGCTTGTCGTCGAAAGTGAGTTT
>JBEKVL010001124.1:0-2190 GCA_049514055.1 Tepidisphaeraceae bacterium
CACGCGGTCGAGGTACCCGAGTCCGCGGAGGGCGGCGCTCCGAACCCGCCGCGCACTGCCGGACGTTGCTGCCGCCGGACCGGTTTGGGCAAGACCGCTGCGGGTGATCGCCCGCAAGACGTGGGCGGTGACGTCGGGCGCGCTTCGATCGAAAGGGAGCTTTCCCCAACCGCGACAAAAGGTCGGCCAACCGCCGTCGCGGTTCTGCAATTTCAGAAGCCACTCGACGCCCTCGCCGATCCCGTCGTGATACTCCAACTCCGCGAGTGCGAGGATTGCCCCCGCCGTATCGTCCGCGTCGGGAACACCGCCGGTGTAATGGGTCCATGCCCATCCTCCCGCTGCCGCGTGAGTGTAAGGATGACACATCCTGGATTGTCGGGCGGCGATCCACTGGGTGGTGCAATGACGATCGATGCGCGGCAGTTCACCGGCCGCCGCCAGCGCCGCCACGCTAGCCGTGGTGAGCCACACGGACAAGTTCGTATCGATCGGCCAACTTCCGTCGGAACGCTGCGCGTTGCGGAGAAACTGGAGGCACTTGGCCGCCACTGGCTGCTCGTGGCCAAACAAAGGGATCAGCCCCATTGCCACGAAGCTGGTCAAGGGTGCGGCCTCGAGGAAACCGCCGCTGTCGGGCTGAATGCGCCGCAGCTTCTCCAGCACGTAGGGCGTGACGGCCCGCCGCACGAGCCGTGGCACGAGGCTGCCGGGCGGATTCCGCCGGTCAATCAGCAGGCCGATTGCGATCAATGCCGGCAGCGCGTAACTCACCACGTGCAGGCGCAAAGCCCGGTAGCAGCCGTGCGGCAGGACCGCTAATTCGAAAGGCAACCCCGGAATATCTTCCCACGCGACAATTCCCGCCAGACCGCAAGTCATCAAAATGGGGACGGCAAACGTACGATCGGCGCCGTATGCGCGGCGGATGGCTGCGACGATCTCGCGCGGAGTCCTGCCGGCGTGGCTCGCCAGGTACCTATCCGCCTTTTCCAAAGCAGAAGCCCGCTGAGGGTGAGACCTTCCCGCCGCCCCGGCAAGCTTGAACGCGGCGACGGCCAACAGGGTGGTGGCCGAATTGCTGGGACTGTCCGTGGTATCGCCCCAGCCGCCGTCGGCATTGTGATGTTCGCATAACCATGCGATCCCGGCGTCCACATGGGGCGCGTCGATTGTGCCGCCGCTCAGCGCCAAGGCGCCGGCGGCCGTCGCCGTCGCCAGCGCCGAAGAAGAAAGCCGGCCTTCCCAGAAACCGTGGGGATGCATCGCTTGCAGCAGCCGATCGCGCACCACTTGAAGCGCACTTGCCAAGGAATCGGGACCACCGGCCGGATCGCCGCCATCCGAGGAAGGGTACACGCTCATCGCCGCGCCCTCCACTGGTGCCATGCCAAGAGGGTCTTCCATTGCAGGACCTGGCCGTAACCCAGCAGTTGCAGCGCCATGCGCCGGGGAAAGGGCACGCCCGCCGCGGCCTGGTTGTCGCGGTAGAACCAGGGAACCCAGCGGAAGTTCAAGCGATAGCAGGCGCGGATCAGCGCCCAATGCAACGGCCGCAAGCGGCCCGGATCGAGCGGCGGACTGCCGTCGACCGGCGCATAGAGAACCGGAAAGATCGAGAGCCGCTGGTCGGCGAGCGAATCGACCCACGCCAGCGTTTCCTGCAAGTGCTCATCGCGCTCGCCGGGCAGGCCGATCATCAGGCTGGCCATGGGAAAGAACCTGGCCTGGCAGAGCCGCCGCAGTTGCCGCCCGCAGAAATCGCCCCAAGTTTCGCGCTCGCTGCGTTTGCATTTCGCCGCGGCGCCGGTCTGCTTGAGCAGTTCGCCCGAGGCCGTTTCCACGCCTGCGTTCACCCACAGATAACGCCCCGTGTTCTGGCCCACCAGCAGGTCGTGAATGGCCTGGAGCTGCGAATCATCGTATTGCGCAACGCTGGCCAGGCTGGCATGATCGATCTGGATCAAACGGACCTGCGGAACCTGGCGGATGCTGCGCACCAGCCCGAGCAGGGTATCGGGATTGGCCTTCAGGCCATCCGCCCCGTAGCGAAAGAAATCCTCGCTCAGGAGGGCAATATTCGGCATGCCGGCGGCCAGATTGGTCTGGACGTCGGCGAGAATGGTCTCCGGCGGCAGGTGAACCATGGGAACGCGGCCAATGGTGCAGAATGAGCAGCCCAGGCCGCAT
>JBEKVL010001125.1:0-2189 GCA_049514055.1 Tepidisphaeraceae bacterium
CCTCCGCCACGGCCCTGCATAATGTGAATCGAAATATCGCGCCGCCTTCCGGGTTGTTCTCCACCCAGATACGCCCGCCGTGCGCCTCGACGATCGTCCGTGAAATCGGCAGCCCCATCCCCATGCCCTGCGGCTTGGTGGTGAAGAAGGGTTCAAAGAGCCGGTCGAGCTTCTCCGGCGGCACGCCGTTCCCCGAATCACTTACGATCACTTCGACCATGCCATCGCCATCCAACCGCGCCTGGACCGCCACGCGGCGTTCATCATCCGGCCTGGCGCTGACCGCGTCCATGGCGTTGATGATCAGATTGAGCAGCACCTGCTGCAAATGCACGCGGTCGCCGCGCACCGGCGGCAGGTCCGGCGGCACATTCATCTCCAGCCTGACGTGCCGCGACGCGGCATCGGATCTCACCAGCATCCTGACTTCGTCGGCAAGCCTGCCGACGTCCAACGGCTCCGATTCCATGCTGCGCCGCTTGAGCAGGGAACGCAGGCGGTCGATCACATTACCCGCACGTTGGTCGTCCTTGCATATGTCGGCCAGGATCGCCCGCACTTCGCCAAGGTCCGGCGAAGGATCCTGAAGGAGCAGCTCCGCTGCTTCGGCATTTCGCAGGATGGCACCCAGCGGCTGGTTCAGTTCGTGGGCAAGCGAGGAGGTCAGTTGGCTCATCGTGAATACGCGGGCGATATGGGCCAGCTCGCTGCGCTGCCGTGCGATCTCCTGTTCCGACTGCTTGCGCGCGGTGACGTCAACTGCCGTGCCCAGCATCCGCGCCGTTCTCCCCTGTGGGTCCGGGTAAGTCCGGCCCCGGGCCACGATCCAGTGCATGTCGCCATCCGGCAACCTGACGCGGTACTCGCCCACGTAATCGGCGCCGGTTTCCACCGCATGACGCACCGCCGACTCAACCGCTTCGCGGTCGTCCGGATGGATTCGTTGGAAGACATTCTCATAGCTGACTTCTGCGCCGGGCTCCGATGGCTCAAATCCAAACATGCGGAGCCACCGTCCCGAACCCCAGACCCGGCTTGTGGCGATCGTCCAGATCCAAATGCCGAATCCCGCGGCCTCCGCCGCCATGGTCATCTGCACTTCGCTCTCGCGGAGATCGATGGACAACTGCGTGGCCCGAAGCGTCTCGCGGCTCATCTCGTAGCCCATCGCCACAACGATGCCCAGGAAGAAAACACTCTCCGTGAGCGGCAAGTCCACCAACCGCCAAAGCACCAGGACGGCCTGCGCCATTCCTGTCAGCGTGAAGAACACGATACTGCCGCCCGTGACCAACGCCTGCCGCCGGTCGCCGCGGCGCCACACGGTGATCGTCGCGTCCACGCTGAAGATCACCAGCAACAACAGACTTAACTGGCCGACCAACATCCACGGATTCGCAACCCCGACACCGAGGGAGACAGGTTCGCCGAGGAACGGCACGTGCCGCAGACCGGCGACCTCGCGGTAATTGAGATTCTGCCCCACCAGAAAACTCAGTAGCAGCGCTAACGACCGGAGGGCAAAGACGCTCCAGGCCAGCCAGCGCCGCCCGGCGTGCAGGTGAAGCCGGACGAAGGCGGCCAGCGACACGACGATTACCCACGTCGGAACTTGCAGCCAGCGGAGCGCGGCGGCGAATTGTGCCGGCGTCTGTGCCAGCATCATCGAGAGCTCACATCTCGCGTAAGCGGCGACACCCACTGAGGTCAAGGTAAACAGCAGGTCCGCCCACGCCGTGCGCCGCTGCCACCAGACCATGAAGTGGAGCGCCGCCAGCGTGAGACACGCCGACGCAACCATGGACCAGATGATGGTGACGTAACTCATGGATTTCCAAAGACCAGGCAAAGAGTCTACCGTGCCGAAGTGATCTGTCACCACCCGAACCCCGCCAGACCGTCAGACGCAGAATCTCCCGCACAACTGCACGCACGATCTACCTGGGTCGAGGTGATTGCTGGCCACGCGGTTTTGGTCTCCGTGGGTTTCCTCAGCCGGTTGCCGCGGAGTAGTCGAGAGCACGTATCGAGCTTGTTGGCCAGAGCGTTATCATGCTTGTTGAGTGCCCTCCGCCACGGCCCTGCATAATGTGAATCGAAATATCGCGCCGCCTTCCGGGTTGTTCTCCACCCAGATACGCCCGCCGTGCGCCTCGACGATCGTCCGTGAAATCGGCAGCCCCATCCCC
>JBEKVL010001126.1:0-2183 GCA_049514055.1 Tepidisphaeraceae bacterium
CCGGCGGCGGTTGAAGGACTGCCGGTGGGGGCACTGGCAGCACTGCGGGCACCGGCGGCACTGGGGAGGAAATCGAGAATGGCGTCGCGGTTTTCGATGGATTGGAGTTTGTCGAGGATGGGCTGATTGGGGACGTCGAGGCCGTGGTCGCGGAGCCATTGGATGTAGCCGATCCAGATGACGACCTGGGCAAGCTCGGAGGCGTAGGCGTTGATTTCGATGCCGTGGAGAGTTTGGGAGGGGCGGATGTAGGGCAGGGCCGGGAGCGGGATGCCACAGCGGGTGGCGAAACGCTGGATTTCGTAGTCGAGGTCGAGAAGCAGTTGGAGGGCGACGTAGAGGAAGTTGCCGGAGCCGCAGGCGGGGTCGAGGATTCGCAGGGTGGCGAGGTAGTGGCGGAATTCCTGGAGTTTGTTCTCGACCTGCTTGCGGAGCGTCTTGAAATCAGCATTCGACATTTTGGACGTACTGGGCAGCGGCGCGGTCTGGACTTCGGGGCCAGATGTTTCGCGAGTACGCTCAGCATGACGGGCCGGGGTCTTGCGAGGATTGGCGGGCAATTGGCAATGGGCGATAATCTGGTCGATGGCGGGCTGGAGTTCATCCTGCAGCGTCTGCCAGCGGCGGCGGAGCGGGGCCATGACGACGGGTTCGACGACGAGGAGGATGTCGTCGCGGCCGGTGTAGTGGGCGCCGATCTGGGCGCGTTTGTTGGGGTCGAGGATGCGTTCGAAGAGGGTGCCGAAGATGGAGGGTTCGACGCCGGACCAGTCTTTTTCGGCGATCTTGGCGAGGGTGTTGAAGTCGCCGTATTTGAGGGGAATGGCCGGGGCGTCGTCGAAGAGCCCGCCGTTGAACCAGGGGATGAGGTCGTTGCCGAACTCGCCGCCGGTGCGCATGAGGGTGAAGAGCTGGTCGAGGCGCTTGGGTCCGGACTCGGCGTCGAGTTGGCAGCGTTTGATGAGGCGTTTGAAGGCTTGGCCGGGCAGAAGATCGATACCTTCGGCGAAGAGGCAGAAGATGATCTTCATGAGGAAGTGGGCGATGTGGTGCGGGTGGACCGCGCCGGGGCCGGTGTCGGGGAAGCGGTCGCGAAGGGCGTCGGCGAGCTTGCCGAATTCTTCGGCGACGTCCTGGGTGAGGGTGGCGGCGGTCTTGGCGGGTTTGAAGGAGTCGGGGGCGTTGAAGAGGCGGCGGAGGGTTTCGGTGTTGCCGGGAATTTCTTCGAGCTTGAGGATGATGGTACGCTTGGGGTAGCCTTGGAAATGCGTGTGGATGACGGTGTTGGAGATGTCGCAGACGACGGAGAGGGGCGGGTTTTCGAGGTCGTCGCGGTACTGGTAGAGTTGGCGGTAGGCATCATCGAGAGACTTGTACTTGTCCTTCCTCTTGTATTCCCAGGCGAAGCAGTTTCGTTTCCATACGTCGACAAAACCATAGTCGCCCTTGGAGCCTTTGGAGGCGGGAGCGGTGGTGCGGACGGGTTTCTCGAAGCAGTAGTCCTGGCCGGTGGGGTCGGAGGAGGCGGGCGTGGGCACGCCGAGCATCTGGCAGAGGTCGATGAAGTGTTCGTGGGAGGCGGCCTTTTCGGAGAGTTCGCAGGCGCTCCACTTGGCAACGAACTGTTCTGGAGTCATGGTGTAGATTCTGCGCGCGGGGGAGGGGAATGCAAGAGGAAGGTGGGAAGAAGGCGTAGGGGGCCAGGGCAATCGCATGTGCGCTGACGGGGCCACTTGGATGGCTTCGGGGGGACAAGAATGTCCCGACAGACAGGAATGTCGGTCCTACTGGCCATCCAATGACAGGCAAGAATGCCTGTCCCACCGAATTCCGGCCACATGCGATTGCCCTGTATAGGGGGCACGCCTGATGCGCGCATTGGCGGTTGGCTTTCGGTTCCGCGGCCGTGTGTGGTTCGTTCGCCAAGCCGGCCGGGCCGTGGCAACCGGCCGGTCAGTTGGATCCGGGGGCGCGAGGCCGGGTGGCGCTGGCCGGGCGGGTGGAGGGTCCGTGCTTGAGCGTGGCGGGGAGTTCCAGGCCGGGCAGTTTGTGCCAGATGACGGGAACGGCCGCATTGGCCGGACGGGTGGCGGCGCGCGTTGCGGCGGCGGAGAGAGCCTGGTAGAGCTTGCCAAGATAGAGGCCGCAGGCACCGCCGGAGCGATCGGTGGCGGCGGGTTCGA
>JBEKVL010001127.1:0-2183 GCA_049514055.1 Tepidisphaeraceae bacterium
CGGGCCACGGCGTTTCGCGCCTCGACCATCGATATGGCCCAAATGGACCGCGTGGAGCGATTGAACTCCCGCACCAGACGCTCCACGTCCCGGGCCGTTCCGGACAACCGGAGAACACCCAGAACCTTGGCCTTCGGCGGAGATGCGTCCCAGCGGCGTGGACGCCAACCCCGCGGACGCTTCACGATGGCCAATTGATACTTCACCCAACTCTTGCGACGGACTACCGCAACCCGCAAACCTCCCATGGTTAAGACCCTGTTGTGGCAATCGCTGAGGTACAGCCCCAGCACTGGCAGGCGTCGGCCTGAGCCACGGACCCTCCCCGGCCGGCACGCTTTCCCACCGGTGTAGGGCAGGCCAAGACGTATTTGCGACCGTGGCGTGTAGTATACACATGTACCGTTACCGTGGCAAGGCCCTGGCGGTTTTTTTTGGACTGCGGCAGCTTGCTGCCGCTTTGGCTTGGCCAGCAATCGAAACTTGCGAAAACGCGCGTCGGGGACGCACGGCCTGTTTGGCGCGGCCAAAGCGGTGGCAAGCCACCGCACTCCAAAACGGGCGGCTTGCCGCCGCACCCCTTCTACTCGCCGATCGCTTCCGCCGGGTTGGCAATCGTGTCGTCGATGCGAATTGCTTTGTGCCCCTTGAAGGCGCCGGGACTGGCGCGGAATTTCGGGACGTTCTCCACCAGGACCACCAGCGGGCTGCGAATATCCTTCTCTGTCGTGATGATGTCGCCCTGGCGAAGGTTGATCAGGTCGCCCGCCGTGATCCGCGTGCTGGCCAAGCGGACCGCAAGCGACACCAGCGAACTGCGCACCGCCTGGCCGATCTGCTCGGCGTTTTCGGGCGTCGATGCGCGGCGGCCGTAGGAGACCCAACTGTTCGTGGAAAGCTTGCCGCTGATCCGCTCGATGGCGTTGTACGGAATGCACAGGTTCATCATCCCGCGGATATCACCCAACGCCACCTCGAAGCTGATCACGACAACAACTTCGTTGGGCGGAACGATCTGTGCCAATTGCGGATTGCTCTCCACGCGGACCACTTCCAAGGTCAGGTCGAGAACGTTCTCCCAGGCGTGGTGCAATTCCACGAGAAACAGGCTCGTAATGCGGGCGACGATCCGCAGCTCGATCTCGGTGAGCGGACGCCGGGCCAGGAGCCCGGCCTCCCTCCCACCGCCCAGTAGCCGGTCGATGATCGGGTACAGAATCGACGGATTGATGTCGAGGATCAGGTTCCCTTCCAGCGGATCGGCCTTCAAGAGATTGAAACAGGTCGGATTCTCCAGGCTGAAGACGAACTCGCTGTAGGTGAGTTGATCGACGCTGGTGAGCTTCACCTCCACCATGCTGCGGAGCATGCCCGAGAGTTCCGCGGCGAAATTGCGGCCAAACCCTTCGTGCAAGGTCTGCAGGGCCCGCATCTGTTCCTTGCCCACGCGTTCCGGGCGTTTGAAGTCTTAGGGCGAGACGTTCTCGCGGATCTTGGGAGCCGCGGGCGGGAGTGTCTCCGCCGCCGGCGGCGCCGCCGCTGCGCCGGCCGTATCCCCTTGGGCCGCCATCGCCGTGAGCAGGTTTTCCACTTCCGACCGGTTCAGGACCTCTTCGGCCATCGTATTATTCCCGCAATTGTCCGCTTCCCCAGGCTACGTACTTGTAGCTCGTCAACTCCTGGAGCCCGCAGGGGCCACGGGCGTGGAACTTGTCGGTGCTGATGCCGATTTCCGCACCCAGGCCAAAACACCCGCCGTCGTTCAATCGCGTGCTGGCATTGACCAGCACCGCGGAACTGTCGATCCGGGCGGCGAACTCGCGGGCCGAGGCCAGATCGCGGGTCACGATCGCCTCGGTGTGCTGCGAGCTGCAGCCGTTGATGTGCCGGATGGCCTCTTCCAGTGTATCGACCACCTTGACCGAAAGAATCGGGCCAAGATATTCCCGATAGTAATCCTCCTCCGCGGCCGGCTTGGCCTCCGGCAGGAGCGAGCGCGTGCGGGCATCGCCCCGGATTTCAATTCCCCGCGCGATGAGGGCCTTGCCGATTCGCGGCAGCAGCGCGGCCGCGGCCGCGCTGTGGACCACGAGTGATTCGGCCGCGTTGCACGTCCCCATCCGCTGGCACTTGGCGTTGATCACCAGCCGCTCCGCGAGGTCGGGGTCGGCCGACTCGTCGAG
>JBEKVL010001128.1:0-2182 GCA_049514055.1 Tepidisphaeraceae bacterium
CCGATGATATAGTTGCCCGGCTCGAGCGGGCTGCCCAAGCCAGCGGCGAAGATAGTGCCGGTGGTATCGACCAGGTTGGTTTCGTACCGATAGCCCGTCCAATCTATCCCCGGGGCCGCCTGTGACCCGGCGGGCCAGTTCGTGGCCGCGCCCCAGTTCCATGTGACACTCTTGGTACCCCGCGAAGTCAGATCATAAGGCCAGCCCGATCGGCACACAACCAGCCGCGGACTCCCGCTCATTATGTTGGTCAGGCGAAGGTCCCAACCAATCGCGTTGGTCGGCACATCGACAGAGAAGAACAGCCAGTCCCCGGCGAGCTGGCCGGTGACGTTGGTTTGTGCGCCGTCGAAGGCAAGAGGGATGGTGATGCCGCACAGTGGATAAATGCTCAGGGTGTAGCTGGCATCCGGATACAGACCGGACACATTCTCCGCCTGGACCAGCAGGCTGTAGGGCCCCCCGGCGGCAGCCGGATCCACCCGGATGTAGGTCGCGCTGCTTGAGTCCGGCGTCCAGCCCCCCTGCAGGCCGTATGTCTCGAGCGTGAACGGCAAAAGCGTGCCGCCGCGGATGGTCATCCCGGGGTTATTGGCCGCGTTGTCGAGTCGCGCCACCACGGACCCCGTGTTCGGGGCGACCTCGAACTGAAAGGCGAGCACCGATCCGCCCGGCTGGACGATGTTGCTCGCGAAGTACCACGAGCAATCGACAGTGCCAAGATCGGCCACCGGCAGATTCCCAATGCTCTGCATGACATAGTCGCAACTGTTCGACCCGATCCGGTTGCCTGAGGGCGACATCCCTTCGCTGACGACGCCCAAGTAGTAGGAGCCGGCGGGGATGTTGTAATCCGGTTGAGTCGGCAGCAGGACGAATTGCTCGTCTCCGAGTTTCTGCAGTTTGCAGCCCGCCACGTTTGTAACCGGCGTGCTGACGTTCGCGCCGAAGTTAGGGAGGCCGTCTTTTCGGATGAGCAGGAGCCCCTCGCCCCGGGTCAAGCCCAGGTGCAACTGCCAACTGGGCGAGTTGCTGGGGACATCCACCCGGTAATAAGCCGCCTCCCGCGGCGGAGCGGAGGTGCCGGCGGCCTGCCCACCGGCGAAAGCCAGGGGCGTGATCGGGATGCTGTAGTTGGTCCCGATTCCGCGGCTAATGAAAGTGTAGGCCATAGGATTGGTGGTCGTGCCGGCGGTGCCGCTGGTCACGCCAACCACGTAGTACCGTGGCTGGAGCGGATTGCCCATCGCAGCCATGAAAACGGTTCCCGCTTGGCTCGAGCCCGCGGCGGACTGCCGGTAGCCGGTCCAATCCGTGTCAGGGGCGATTTGCCACCCAGCGGGCCAGTTGGTCGCGGTGTACGGGCTCCACGAACCGCCGCTGGCAGTCCGTGTGCTGAGGTTGAAGGGATAGTTTGTGCCGCTGATGATGACCAGCCGCGGATCGCCGGCGGTGATATTGGTCAGACGGAGGTCCCAGCCCAGTGCGTCCGCGGGAACTGTCACCAGGAAATAGGTCCAGTCATCGGAAAACTGCTTAGTTGTGATGGTCCCGGCATCGAAGGGCACCGGCAGGAGTGGTTTCGATGAAATTGCGAGGGTGTAACCGGCGTTGAGGTACGTGCCACTGTACGTGGCCGCCTGAACCAGCAGCGTGTAGAGGCCCGGAGCCGGCGCCGGAATCCGGATCATGTTGCCGTCGGACCACGTCGCCGTCCACCCTCCCAGGCTGCCATAGGTGGTATCATACGGTTGGGGCAGCATTCCGTCGGCGCGCAGCGACATCCACGGATTGCCGACTTGGTTGGTGAGCTGGACTTGGACTACCGGCGTGTTCGACAGGACCTGGAACTGGTAACCGACGATCTCCCCGGCGTCCTGACTTGCCTGCGCCACCAACGCAGTCAGGCCGGACGGATCCACAGCCCCGAGATTGGTCAGCGCCAACGGTCCTTCACTGGTGAAGGTGAAGTTGCATGTGTTCGACCCCGCCCGATAGCTGGACGGGCCCTGGCCTTCAGCGACAACCCCGATGTAATAGGCACCGGGAATGACATTCGTATCGGGCTGGTTGGGCAGCAACAGGAAATGCTCGGCGCCTGGCTTCCGCACCCGGCAGCCCGTAAGGTTGGTCGGCGACGTTAGAGTGGCACCGTAATTTGGCAATCCATCTTTGCGGAAAA
>JBEKVL010001129.1:0-2178 GCA_049514055.1 Tepidisphaeraceae bacterium
GGCGCTGAAGTCAAAGAGCGTCGGATCCACCGGGGCATCGACGATGCCATCCTGCCCAAACGTGGTATCGAGCTGTCCGTTTGTTGTCCATCGGGCAATCACCGCATTCAGATTGCCGCCTTGCACCGTCGCGGCGCCGCCGACCAGAATCGTATCGTTTGCCTGCAAGGCCACCGAGTTTGCCACGGCAAGGCCACCGGCGCCGAACTCCAGGACCGCCTGCCCGCCCTGGCCAAAGGAGACGTCCCGCGTGCCGTTGAGGTTGTATCGGACCAGAGCCAACGCGGCATTGCCATCGGCCGATCCCGCCACGATCAGTTTGCCGGTGCGGTTGTCGGTGGCGGCCGATGCCAAGTCCGAGCCATCATACCCGTTGGCGCCGGCGGTCGCGTGGATCGAGGTCAGGACATAGCCGTTGGTGCCGAAACTCGGATCGAGTCCGCCCGCGCTCAGAAACCAGCGCTCCTCAAGCTGCTCGACGCAGGCCCTGGCGATGGCCGAAATTGACGCGGTTCTGGCACTCATTGATATAAAGGCCTATTGGACAAATAGTTATGATGCTTCCGACATCTGCAATATGTTCGAATTAATCACCTTCAAAGACTTCACGGGCGGCCGATTGTTACCGAATCCTACCACATTTGCCGTACCTCCAGCACCGGACTATGGTTGTATCGGTAGTCCTTGCTACCCAATCAACAGGATCCGCCATGACTATAACAGCGACAGAACTTCAGCGTCATATCGAACTCGGCCGGCTTCACCCGGCCATGACCTTCAACCAGCGGGTCTGGACATTGACTTCGCGCATCCCGCGCGGCCGGGTGACCACGTACGCCGAACTCGCCAAGGCCTTGGGCGGCAAGGGGTATCGGGCCGTGGGTCAGGCGCTGAATCGCAATCCCTATGCGCCACGTGTGCCCTGCCACCGGGTGGTTGGCTCGGATGGCCGGCTAACGGGATTCGCCGATGGGATTGGGAAAAAGGCAGAGATGCTGGAAAGCGAGGGAGTTCGGATCGAGAAGGGGAAGGTGGTGGGGGCGGAGTTTTTCAAGTTCGGCACCGGCGCATTGCATAGAGCCCACGGGCCGAAAGTGGCATGCTCAATCTTGACACGCAAATTCACGCCTTTGCCGTTGCCGCTGGAATCGTCGGCTGCGGGCGGGTAGGATGCCGGTGTGAGTACCGTTGAATTAAGACAAGAGGCCAAAGCGATAATCGACGTCATGTCGGGCGCGCAGTTGCGCGTGGCGTCGGAGTTTCTGGCGTTCGTCAAGGATCGCCAGACCGACGCAGCCACGCTGGAGCTGCTGACCATGCCGGGGTTCGAGGCGTCCTATGCGCGTGGGATGCGGGACATCAAGGCCGGCCGCACCAAGGCGTGGCGCAAGGTGCGATCCGATGTATAGGCTGGAGCTATCGCGGGAGGCGCAACGGTTTTACGAGCGATGCGACAAAGCCGTCGCCAGGAAACTGTCACGATGTTTTGAATCGCTGGAGAGGGATCCACGGACGGGGAATAATGTCAAAGCACTGAAGGGACGTTTGGCTGGTTCATACCGTTACCGTCTGGGCCATCTGCGCGTGGTCTACGCCATCAATGATCGAGATGTGTCCGTGTCTGTGATTACCATCGCGAAACGAAGCGATGTCTACGAATAGCCTCGGTCGTGCTTCACGTCAGTCCCTCGCGTTTCCGGCTCGCCCAGATACGCCTCGATCACCTTGGGATTGGCCTGCACTTCGGCCGGGGTGCCGGTGGCGATGGTTTCGCCGTGGTCCAGCACCGTGATGCGGTCGCAGATGGTCATCACCAGTTTCATATCGTGTTCGATGAGCCAGATGCCGACCTCGAACTGGTCGCGGATGAAGCGGATCAGGTCCATGAGGTCGGCCTTCTCGGGCGGGTTCATGCCGGCGGCGGGTTCGTCGAGCAGGAGGATGCGCGGGCGCGTGGCCAGGGCGCGGGCGATTTCGAGGCGGCGCTGCTGGCCGTAGGGGAGACTGGCGGCCGGGTCTTCGGCGCGGTCGAGCAGACGCAGCGTTTCCAGCAGGTGCATGGCCTCGTTGTCGTGATGGTTGTCTTCGTTCTGGTGGTGCGGCGTGCGCAGGACGGTGCCCATGAAGCCGTGGGTTATGGACTGGTTGAAGCCGACCAGGACGTTCTCGAGCACGGAC
>JBEKVL010001130.1:0-2177 GCA_049514055.1 Tepidisphaeraceae bacterium
ACGCCGCTGGTCTTGCGCCTGATCGTGTTGCAAGGCCCGCGGGGTATAATCTATCTGGTCACCAACGTGCTCTCGACGAAGGCGTTGAGCAATCGTCAGACGGCGAAATTCTACCGCTTGCGTTGGGGCGTGGAAATCTTCCACGCAGACTACGACGAAAAAGACAACTTGTATCGGGGGGCCCGATGGCCCTATAGTAGTCGTGCCTGCGTTGTTGAAGCTGGCGCGTTGGTGCCAGCAATGCAAGCACTCAAATTCAGGAGGAATCTTATGCGATCCGCCAAGGAAGGCGTTGTCCCCCCCCGCGCTCAGCGCGGCCCAATCAGCATGTCCTGCTGAAACGGCTTTGGGCAGAATTGCCGCCGCCGAAGCGGCAGGAAGTGCTACGAACGCTGAGCCGACTGGTGGCTCAAGGCACGGAACGACTCGCAGGGCGAAAGGAGGTGGGCGATGAGCAGCACCTCTGACGCGCCTGCGAAGGTGACAGCAAGTGTTTCCGGCAAGGTGGCTCCCGGCGGTCGATCGTCGCGTGGCGACTGGCCGTTCGCGACGACGAAGATTCAGCCGAGCCATCAAGAGCGGCTGGCGATCGTGTACGTGCGTCAATCGAGCCCACAACAGGTGCTGATGCACCGCGAATCGGCGGAATTGCAGTACGAGTTGGCGCGTCAAGCCGTGGCGCTGGGTTGGCCGCAAGAGCGGGTCTTGGTGATCGACGAAGATCAAGGGCAGAGCGCCACGTCGGCGGAAGCGCGTCAAGGATTCCAGCAACTGCTGGCCGAGGTGAGTCTGGATCACGTCGGTCTGGTGCTGGGGATCGAGATGAGCCGGTTGTTGGTGTGCGGCAAGTGCGGCTGCCGGATGATGGTTCGCTATGCCGGCTCGCCGCCGCGGGTCAGTTATGTGTGTAGCCGCCGCCAGGTCGAATACGCTGAGCCGTTCTGCCAGAACCTGGCCGGAAAGGCTCTCGACGAGTTGATCTTGCGTCAGGTGCTGCGGGTCTTGGAGCCAGCAGCTCTGGAGTTGAGTCTGCAGGCCGCGGAGGACAGCGAGCGTGAACGAGGCCGCCTTCACCACCACTGGCAACAGCGGTTGGAGCGTGCGCGTTATGAGAGCGATCGGGCCGCCCGGCAGTACCATGCCGTCGAGCCGGAGAACCGCTTGGTGGCGCGGCAACTGGAACATCTGTGGGAAGAGTCCCTGCGCGAGTCTCGCGAGTTGGAAGAGGCTTACGACCGCTCTCTCCAAGAGCAACCGGCGGCGCTGACGGTTGCCGAGCACGAGAGCATCCGTGCCCTGGCCGCGGACGTTCCGGCGCTCTTGCAGGCGCCGACCACGACGGCTGCCGATCGTCAGACAGTCGTGCGGCATCTGGTCGAGCGCGTGGTGGTGGCCGTCCAAGGCGAAAGCGAGTTGGTGGACGTGTCGGTGGAATGGGCGGGCGGTTACGCCAGTCAACACCAATTGATCCGTTCCGTGGCCCGCTACGAGCAACTGCGGCATTATCAGGAACTCCTCGCGCGGGCCGTCGAGTTGCGCGATGCGGGCCGGACGACGGCCCAGATCGCCGAACAACTCAACCGTGAGGGTTGGCGTCCGCCCAAGCGTCGCGCGACCTTCAATGGCCCGATGGTCCGGGCGTTGTTGTCGCGGCGCGCGCAACCAGGTCCGCGTCCTCGCCCGGCGGATGCCGCCTCCTTGCTGGGACCGCATGAGTGGTGGTTTACAGATTTAGCCCAGCGACTGGACATGCCGCATCCGACGTTGTACAGTTGGCTCCGTCGGGGATGGGTCCATTCCCGTCAACTGCCAGGGGCCCAGGGTCGATGGATCCTCTGGGCCGATGAAGAGGAACTGGATCGCCTGAAGCGGTTGCGCACCTGCCCTCACACTTGGTGCGATCAGCCCCTGTTCCGTCAGCTCACGAGTCCCAAGTCCCGAACCGAAAACAAGTAAGGGGGCCTCGGACAACCGCGAAGGCCATTTGGAGAACCTCGACAAAAGTTGTGACAAAGGAGGCATTATGGGTGGTAGAAGGAACTGCAATTCCGCTCGTACAAGCAGACTTTTGGTCGCGGCAAACTGCTCAGCCGGACGCCGCACCGTGCGTTGATGGAATTGGATTGGTCGCTGGTCGGTCTGTGGATGATTCAATTGTTTGCCGTGAAAGAGCAACT
>JBEKVL010001131.1:0-2176 GCA_049514055.1 Tepidisphaeraceae bacterium
GGCGTTGGGGTCGATGGCCGGCTTGTAGGCGAGCAACCCGCGGAAACGCCGCAGCAGGGCCTGGGCCAGCGGGTTGCGGTGGCGAAAGTGCGTGACACTGGGGAGGAACTTCGCGCCGAGGCGGGCTTTCGTGGCTTCGGCACCGGGGCCGGCATGATACACGGGAATGCGGCGGTCGATGCAATAGCGGATGTTCTCGATCCATGACACAAAGTAGAGACCTAGTCGCCGCCCGGCGTCGAGATCCGTGCAGAAATACTTGTCGACCAGAATCGACTCCGACTCGATCAGCAGGTTGAAAGCCAGGAGGCGGCCGGCGTCGACGTACAGGACGTAGCGGGCGCCGGGAACCCGATCGCACACGGATGCGAACATACTGCGGCGCTGGATGCCCATCGATAATTCGCTTCGTTCCACGGTGCGGAGGTAGAGGTTGTGGATGGCTTCGAGCCAGGCACCAGGCTGCCGCGTGTGGAGAATTGTGATCCCCTCGGCCGAGCGGAGTTTGCGGCGAAGATCCTTGCGCATGTTCTTCGAAAGCCGCTCATAGTATTCATCGATGTGCGCATAGGGCAGCGGCACGCGGGCGCACGGGTAGGTGTCGATGCAGGCGAACCGGCCGGGTTTCTCGGGGGCAAAGGCGGCCAGGCCGTCGGGGAGGAAGTTCAGGTGCAGCAGGAGGTCGGCCTGGCGATGGTGAAGCCGGTCGAGTGTCTTTGAGGCGAGTTCGCAGGCTCTGTGGCGAATCGGGTCGGGCAGGTCGCGGGCCAGGCCGATGGCGCCCCATTCGCCCTCGACAAACCCGACGCCGAGCAGACGCGGGCGCAAGAGCGAAGGGACAAATCGCGACAGCATGGAGGCGACATTTCGTGCGAACCCATCGACCAGGCGGGCGAGATCAAAGGTCGTACGGAACAGGGGAACGAGGACGACCGGACGTCCCGCGTGCCGCACGACAATGGATCCGAACGAGAAGCCGTTGAGGCCGCAGGATTCGGTGAGACGCACGAGTTCGTAACTGTCGGGGTGGCCGGGGAAGAGCGCGGCCCATTGCGCCGGCTCAACACTGGCAACGCGATCGACGACATCGACAGTGAGCTCGCTGAACATGATGGCGGCTCCTCATCATTAGCCGGCAACCAGCAGGCGCCGGTGTGATCCGCGGCCCGCGGCACGCGCGATGGCGGGCAGCAGGGCCTGGGCGATGACGCGGTGGGCCCGTTCGCCGGGATGCGTATAGTCCGGGCCGAAACGGTGCTCGGGGGCGATGGTCTCGATGGCCTGGGCCCATGGGGCCAGGACGGCGTCGCACTGGACGGTGAGACTGCGGATGCCCTGGTTGTACTGGGCGAGGTGGCGATCGGACTCGGCCTGGCCGCCGCTACGTTCGATAAGTTCCGTGACGTCGCGGCCGATCATCTCCGACATCCAGCGGGCGCGAAGGGCCAGGTTGTGGTTGGGCACATCGACGAGGATCACCTGAGCCTCGACGGCGGAACCGGCCGCGGCCAGCGAGGAGAGGTTGGCGAGAAAGCGTTCGACGGGGACATTGTTGCGGACGGTCCTGCCTTCGCTGAGGACGAATCGCCGCCAGTCGATGTCGGCATCGTTGCCGCCGAGCATCAGCAGCAGGATGTCCGGGCGGCGCGATTCGAGCAGAGAAACGACGTGGGGATGCAGCCCGGCAGTGGTCCGCAGCACGGCGGCGTCGACCCGGAAGGAGGCGTGGGGGAGATGATCGCGAAGGTGATCCACGTAAGTGGGGGCGACGGTCCTGGCGACCTGATTGCCGCGTACTTCGGCTGCGCCGAGCGTTATGCTGTCGCCGACAATGAGGATGTGAGGGTGCATATTTCTCATATGTACGAATTCAACGTGAAACACTCGTGAATGCCGGCGCTTCTTCGTCGTCGCCTGTGGATGCAAGCGGGTCGTGCCGGAGATCCAGGAGGCGTTTGAGTTTGCGGGCCCTGCGGACGTCGCCGGGGCAGTGGGCGATCAGTCGCATCTGGAATATGCCCAGCGCCAGATTCTTCATCAGGTCGGGGTATTGGTCGGTGGCCTGGGCGAAGACCTCGGCTTCGAGCCGCTCGGTGTCGGTGCGCTGCGATTCGACGTGTATTTCGAGAATCTCGCGGACGCCTTCGAGGCGGAAGACAACCTGCCAGTCGTGGGT
>JBEKVL010001132.1:0-2173 GCA_049514055.1 Tepidisphaeraceae bacterium
TGGTCCACGCGCTCGCCATTGAGGATCACTCCCGGCGGATAGACGGTCCAGTCGAACTCGATCTTGCAGAGCCCGGCAACGTAACCCAGTTCGCGGGCGTCGTTCATATCGGCCTGCCGGCGAATCGCCGCAAACCCCACGGCCCGGTACATGGCGCCGGTGTCGAGAAAATCGAAACCAAGACGTTCGGCCACCGCTCGAGCGGCCGTCGATTTGCCTGTTCCCGCGGGCCCATCGATCGTGATGATCATGCCGGGGATTCTACGGGATTAGTTGCCAGTTGCCAGTTGTTGGTATCCAGTGCCCGCGCCAGATGCCTTCCGCCGTATTTACTGGCAGCTAACAACTGGCAACTTACTTCTTCAGCTCTTCCACTCGATACAAGTGTGTCTTGGTCCGTATGTAAAACGCCCCGTTCACGGCCGCCGGAGTGGCCATGCAGCCGGCGTCGAGGGAATTCTGCGACAGGATCTTGCCCTCCCGGCCCGGTTGAAGCACATAGGTCAGGCCGTCCTGGTTGAACAGGTACACACGCCCCGCCGCATACATCGGCGAGGCAGAGTAGTTGCCCTTGAGCCGCTGCCGCCAGACCTCGGCACCGGTGTCCGCCTCGAGGCAACTGGTCACGCCGTTGTCGTCGACGATGTACAGCAGGTCGTCAACCAGGAGCGGCGAAACCCGGCCAGGGGCGTTGCGCGACATCTTCCACACGATTTCGCCCGACGGTTTGACAGCCTGGAGTTCCTGGTTGCCCAGACCCGTGCAGTAAAAGATCAGCCCGCGCCCGAACACGGGGGTGGTCGGGCCGGAGTGCGAGTCCTTGGTGGGCAACTGCCAGATCTCCTTGCCGTCGGCCGGGTTGTAGGCGTACAGGCACTTGGACCCCAGGCTGACCAGGAGCGGGCGGCCGTTGTCGTCCAGGACTCGCGGCGTGGAGAACGCCTTTCGCCAGTCACCTTCGCGTTCGGGTTTGCCGTCGGGGCCAAGGTCCTTGTAGTCGACCGAGCGATTGGTCTGCCACACGTTCCGCCCGGTGTTCTTGTCGAGGGCGGCGACATACTGCCGATCACTGCCGTCAAAGTGCATGATGAGCAGGTCGTTCCAGAGCAGCGGCGATGACCCCGCCCCGCGGTAGTGGTTGCACACGAAATCCGTGCGTTTCCACAGCACCTGTCCCGTTGCCGTGTCGATGCACGCCGTTCCGGGCGACCCCCAGGTGGCGTAGAGGCGGCCGGGCTCGATCACCGGCGTCGGCGAGGCATAGGAGTTGAACGGGATGCAATACTGCGGCACCTGGATGTTGAAGATGACGGCGTTGCGGACGATCTTTCCCGACGCCCTGTCCACGCAGATGACGGACAGCGTCCGGCCGTCCTCGGTGGCCGTGGTCATCCAGATACTCTGGTCCCAGATGACCGGCGACGACCAGGCTTTGCCGGGAATTGCGGTCTTCCAGACGATCTCCCGGTTCTCATCCCAGGACAACGGATAACCGTTGCCCTCGGCCACGCCCTGGCCCGACGGGCCGCGAAATCCCGGCCAGTTCACGTCCGCGCGGGCACTGATCGACGCCAGCAACACGAGGCAGTACAAAACCCTTCTCATGGCCGAAAGATACCCGGTTTCTCGATTTTGAAGAAGTCCCGTCAAAAAAGACTGCCCAAATGGAAAGACATTCGATATAATAATACCAGACAGTTGAGTCCGGCATAGCCTTGAACCATGCCTGCCGGTCGTTGTTACTGGCGACTGCAGGGTCATATCTTGTGCCGGCTTTCTTTTGCGCGGAGCCACACACATGTCAGTTATCGCCGTCCAGCCCCGTCGTCGCGCCTTTACGCTTGTCGAACTCCTCGTGGTCATCGGTATCATCGCGCTGCTCATCAGTGTATTGCTGCCGGTACTCAACAAGGCCAAGGAGCGCGCCAACGCGGTGAAATGCGAGGCGAACCTCAAGCAACTGATGGCGGGGTTCCTGATGTTCGCCAATGATCACAAGGGATGCCTGCCCGGAAGCCAATCGGACTTAAACTACTGGCCCGAAGATCAGTCCTACAAGCGGTGCTGGATCTACGGGCCGGCCGACAGCCTCAACCCGCCAACCTCCTTCGACCAGACGCCCACAAGGGGCACGGTGTTCCCGTACGTCAAGAACGCCCAAGTCTATGTCTGC
>JBEKVL010001133.1:0-2170 GCA_049514055.1 Tepidisphaeraceae bacterium
CGGTCACCGTGTTGGACGGTTCGCCGTTCACCGTGACCACCACGTTCACCGTGCCGGCTCCCACCAAGCCAGTCAGCGGACCGAGGTTCACCTGGTCCTCACCGAAGTACTGCGCCTGAGGACCGGCGTAGGCCACCGGAGCGCTCTGGCCGTTAACCGTGGCCGTCACGCTGCCGTTGCTGGGCTTGTAGCGAATACCGGTTCCGTACAGCACCAGGTAGACCTGGTCGGTTGCCGCCGCCGCGATGGGCACCGGAACCCACTGGCCCGTCGAGGAGTTGTACTGAGCGATCTGGTTCGGAGCGGTTTGCGAACCGTCCGAATGCACCACGATGTATTGCCCCGCCGCCAGGCCCGAGCCGCTGGAATCCTGCGAGAACAGGCCCGGAGACGTGGGGGAGACGACGATGATGGTGGAAGCTGTCGCGCCGTAGGCGTTGGTCACCGTGATGGTGGCCAGCCCGGGGGCGGTATTGGTCGGGATCATGAAGTTAATCTGACCCATCGAAACGAAGGATAGGGCAGCCAGCCGTTGTACGCCGGCGGCGTCCGTAACCTGCACCGTACTGCCAGCCAGCGAGGTGGGCAGCGGCGACGTCGAGGACTGCAGAGTGCTGGTTGACAGGTTGGATCCCCAGGCGGTGGCCCAGCTATCGGGGGCGAAGTTCGAGCTGTAATAGCTGGCCGCGCTGGTAACCGTTATCTGGGTGCCGAACACGGTCTGGCCTTGCGGCACGGAAGTGCTGGTGCCGAAATTGGCATCGCCGGAGTAGGTGGCCGTCAGCAGTTGCGGGGCCCCCGACTGGACCAACTGGTTGGTGGTGATGCTGGCGGTATACACCCCGCCGATCATGGTGAGCGGAGCAGAGCCGAGGATCTTGTTAAACGTGGTATCCACGAACTGCACCGTCCCGGTTGGGGTTCCCGCGCCCGGAGCCGGCACGCTGACCACCGCCGTCAGGGCCACCTGCTGGCTCGAGGTGGAAGAGACCGGCAAGGCCGCCAGAGTGGTGACGGTGGGCGCCTTGTTCACAATCTGCGTCAGGGTGGACGACGTGCTGGTACTGAAGCTGCCGTTGGCCAGGAACGTCGCGAAGATGTTGTGCGTGCCCGGCGTCAGGCCCGGAACCGTGATGGTGAAGGTCCCATTATTGGCCTGCACCGGACTGCCGAGGGCAACCGAGTTGTCCCACAACTGCACCTGCCCGTTGGGTCCATAGGTGCTCGGGTAGGTGACGCCCACGGTGATGGTAAACACCACCGTCTGGCCGACTACCGACGGGTTCACGGAAGATAATATCTGGGTAGTCGTGGCGGCCACGTTGACGGTCACCGAGGCGAAGCCGGATGTGGCGCCGGTGTAGTAGTCGTCTCCGTTATACACGGCAAAGATCTGGTGGAGGCCGGGGGTCAGGTTGACGCTCGGCTGGAGCGTGGCCGTGCCCGAGATCAGGCTGCCGACACCGAGCAGGTTGCTGCTGGTGACGTACGATCCGTCGAAGAAAGATACCTGGCCGCCGGCGTATGGAACTCCGGAGGCCGGGTTGGCGACCACTTGCGCCGTCAGCGTGATGGGCTGGCCGGCGTAGCCTTGGGTGAAGCTCGAAGTCAGGCTGAGCGAGGTGGGGATCTTATTCACAACCAGGTCGACCGTCGAAGAAATGTTCGGCTGGTAGTTGATATTCCCGGTTTGGTCCTGGGTCGGGGTGTATGACACCGAGACGGCGTGCTGGCCCACCGCCAGCGGGCCGGCGGGCGAACAAACGGCCGCACCGCCACTCAGTTGCACGCCGCTGCAAAGGGCGGCGCCTCCGTCAAAGAACGTCACCTTGCCCGTGGGGGTTGGCAGCGTCCCGGGGATGGGCGGCGGCGACGTGTTGACCGGCGTTACGGTCACGGTGAATTGCACCGGCGTCCCGTACGTTACGGAGCTGTAGTTGGGGTTGACCACCACGGTGACCGCGATGGCGTTGATGCCCTGGGTCAGGATCGCCGAGGTGCTGGTGCTATAGCGGGTGTCGCCGGAGTAGACCGCCGTGAGCTGCAAGTTGCCCTGCGGAAGAGTTGTGGTAAGGGTTGCGGTGTAGGTGGGGCTCGCGCTCGAACCTCCCGCCACCAGCAGGGATGCCGGCGCGCTCCCCAGCACGGTGGTCCCGTTAAAGAACTGGAC
>JBEKVL010001134.1:0-2170 GCA_049514055.1 Tepidisphaeraceae bacterium
GCCCGTGGGGTCGTAGCCGGCAAGGTTCAGTGGCGTGCCGTACACGTTGCGGAGACCGTTCTGGCCTGCGGTCGTGGAGGAGGACGGCACGGCGTTGAGAACTTTCAGGGTGTACGTGCCGGGGGCCAGGGGCGTGGCGCCGTTGTTTACGGTAAGAATGGCCTCCCACTTGTTGTCCGGCACCGGATTCATGCCGTTGCCATAGGGCCCGGCCATCTGCGCCACCTCGCTCAAGCCGTAGTCGATGTGCGTGATGACTCCGGAAATGAGCGTGTTGGTGGCGCCGTTGTAGAGCTGGTAGTTGGCCAGGTTATAAACGCTGTCCGGGTCGACCGTTGGATCTCCGGCCAACATGGGCTCGTCAAACATCAGCACGAGGTACTGGGCGTTGACGTTGGTTGCCGTTCCGCTGGTGATGTACTGGCCATAGATGCCCTGGGCATTGACGTTGGTGGCAATTGCGCCGGGCGCGTTCAGCAGATCAACGCCGTTGGCGGAGGTCCAAGCCGTGATCCGCGGGCCGGCCGTGTCGGTCGACTCCGCCAGCCGTTCGTAATAAATGTTCGAATCGATGGCATTGCCGTTGGCATCTACCGGAGCGGTCCCGTCGGTCTGCAGGGCCTGGTCGGTGTAGGTGGCAACCATATTGCCCGCCGAATTCATGGAGAGCGCGGCGTCGTATTGAGCCGAACCCTGCACGCCCATGTAATCGCCCAGATTGGCCACGGGTGGACTGGCGCCGCCCAGGGCCCAGGTGTACGTGGTGGCATTGTTGTTGACCACGGGCGTCCCGATCCACTGCTGGTCGTTGGGGTTGAGGATCGTGAAAGTTACCGGGATGTCGTGGGCCTGCCCTTGGAAGATCAGTTCGAACACGAAAGGCAGTCCGCCCGGCGCCAAGGAGCCGGCCGGCACCGTGACGGTCGGCGTTTCCGCAGCCGTGACCGCGGTCGGGACTTGCCAGGCGGTACCATTGCGGGCGGTGATCTCGGCGGGGTCCACTTCCCGCACTTGGACCGCACCGTCCAGCGGGATCGCTTCCTGGGGCCAAACCGAGCCCAGCACGGCGTTGATCGCCAGGGCGATATCGTCCGCCGTCTCCACGTCATTGATCGGCCCGCCCGGCTCCGCAGGCGCAGTGGGGGGCATTACGATGGGGGCCGTAATGACTTGGAATCCAGGCACGTCGGCGGGGTCGGTCGTACTGGGCCCCACCGTGATCAGGAGCTGGAATGTGCCCTGCTGCACGTCCGAGGGGATGGTGATGTAATCGCGCTGGTCCTGGCCGTCGCGCTGGGTGTTGACGACGTTGTCCGAATACGTGGGGTTCTGCACGTTCGGCGGATTGGAGTCCCACTGCGACATCAAGACGCCGTTGGACTCGCCGCGGAGCAACCCCGCCACATTCTCCAAAATGGCCCGCAAACGGCCGGCTTGTTCCGGGGTGGCGGCCGGGGTGTCGACGTATTCCGCGTCGAACAGCACCTGATCGATCGACGAGTCCACGTTGAAATTCGAGTTCAGCATGCTCCCATTGGCCTCGTACAGCAACGTCGAGGAAGTGAGTCCAAACTGGGGAGAATCGATGCCGATGAAATCGCCGGGCACTGTCAAGCCGGTGGCGGGGTCCTTGTGCGTGTAGGGGTCAAAGAAGGGCAGGAGATCGCCGTTGGGCAAGTTCGGATTATTGGGAATCAAGGACTTGAAGAACGACGCGGGAATATCCACCTCGTTCGTGGAGACCGCCGGCCCGTTGCCCTGGTAGGTCGCGGCAATGTCGCCGTCGAGGTCCATCTGCCCGTCGACTGCCGTCTGGTCGAAAGGCCAAACGGTCTTCGAGGCGACATTCGTGCTGCTGCTGTTGAGGCGGAAGGTGTTGCGCAACACGACGGGCGCGGCCAACGGCTTGCCCGTGGCATAACTCTCGAGCTGGTACTCCGCCGCATAAACGCCTTCGCTGATGAGGTTGGACTGGGCGTTGCCGGCGGTGTTGAGGAAGAGGTCGACGTCGGTGTCGCCGAGCATCTCCCCGGCCACGACGAAGTTGTCCTGCCCGTCCATGGATATCGTGCTGTAGGCGGACATGTTGGGGACGAGCACCTCGTTCCACAGCGGCTTCGGCTGGGGGGCGGCGCTGAAGCCGCGGACGTAAACCGTGCTTAGGAAGGGC